>JAFTEP010000286.1 GCA_017453605.1 Clostridia bacterium | reverse complement strand
GAAGTTTTTGGGGGGCGGATCAGATCTTCACGTTGAAATCTTTTTTGCAGCACGGACAGATTACGCCGTGCTTTCCTTTTTTCTTAGGGAGCCTGAGGGTGTTTTTGCAGAAAGGACAGGAGATATAGACGTGGGTCTTTCTGTCGCGCCAGCGGTTTTTTAACAACTTGATCTTATCCGAGATCTTTTTCTTGATCTGTTGATACTTCATTTCCTCTTTCGCTCTCGCGGGGAGGTTTTTTGAGAGCATCCTGAGAAGCGGAAGGATGGCGAAGACGAGTCCGAGCGCGGAGAGGATCCAGGTGCGCAGGAATATATTCAAAAAAGCGCAGATTATCCAGATTACGAGCAGAAATTTGTTCAGCCCGTCGTACTGAGCGTATCTGCCGCGCATGAAATTTGTCAATGCGTTTCTTATCCTGAACACTTTTTTTAGTCTCCGGCAAATTTAATTTATATTATTTTATCCCCGATTTGTGAAGCCGTTATAGATGCGGCTTTAATTTTTCTTTTCACAAGAAAGAATTTTTCATATCCTCACCGACAGCATCGCGGCGTCTCCCGGGGCGATCCACAGCGGGCTTTCCCCGTGAGCGTGTCGGAGAAGGGGAGCGATGTATCTGTTTTCCTCACAGCTCCAGATCTCGGCTTTTTTGCCGTTCGAGTCTTCGAGCAGGAGGGTCGCGGAGCTTTTCAGGCTCATGTTCACCGTGACGTAGGTCCTGCGCCCGGCGTCGGAATAGACGCCGACCATCATTTTTCCCGAGGTCTCAAAGCGCTTCAGCGAAGGACATTCCCTGACGCTCTTCGCGTCCTCTATCCCGTCGGTGTCGGAGAAGAACAGCCCTTCGAACTTCATTTTTTCGAGCTCTCTTCCCATTGACAGAAGCCGTCTGTTGACTTCCTTCAACAGATACCAGGTCGGCGTTCTGATCTCGACTCCCGTGTTGTCGTCGACCGGCGCGCAGTTGTAGTCGCCTCTGCCGGCGTATGTGAACCAGCTCACGCTCCTCGCGCCCGCGGCGAGCGAAGCGTTCGCCTGCAAAAGAAGGTTCGACGTCGTCGGGACGGTCTGCGTGATCCTGAGCTGATTTGAGCAGACTACGTGGAAAAGATCGACTCCGAATCTGTCGCAGATCTTTCTCGCCTTGACGAAGTTGCGGTAGAACCTTGTCATCTTCTGTTCTATCTCGCCGTCACGGCTTATTATCACGTCGTAGTTGTCGTAGGAGACCGGCATTCCGGGCAGGGCGATACAGAACTTTTCGAGGTATTCTTCGTATGTCTCCGTTTCAAGCTGAGAAATGTTCTTTGCTCCGCAAACGGCGTAGATCGGGAAGAGATTGACGTAGCACTCGGCGTCCGGGCGAAACTTTTTCACACAGCCCGCGGCGAAGGCGATCCGTTCGAAAAGCCCGGCTCCGGGCTCGTCGACGAGATATATCCTCACCTTTCCCTCCGGGACTTGCGCGAGAGCTTCTTCGATCGCCTTTTCAAGCGTTGCGAGAGGGACGGAAGTGTCCTCTATAAGCTTTGTGACGTTGACGACCCCGTCGCGCGGCGAGCCGAAGGCGTCGTTGTCGCTTTTATAGTCTCCGCTCGCGTAGATGAACACGTTCGGATCGAGCCCCGCTTCCCTGCAGAGACCGACGTCGGCGGGCTCGATGAAATTCGAGCCGGTGAAGCCGCATTCTTTCAAGTCCCCGAAAGTCTTTTTCGCGTCTCGCGCCAAAAACTTCGAGTGCATCGAGCCCCAGGGAAATATCTCAAAGCTTTTCATTTGTCCTGCTCCGGTCTTCACTGTTTTCCGAGTTCCCTGTTCCTCTCGAACGAGGCGCGGACGGCGTTTATCAGCGCGGCTCTGACTCCCGCCTCCTCGAGGACGCTCACTCCCTCTATCGTGCTTCCGGCGGGACTGCACACGTCGTCTTTCAGCTGTTCGAAGTGCCTGCCGCTCTCGAGCGCCAGCTTCGCGGAGCCGAAAAGCGTGCGCGCGGCGTATTTCCTCGCCCTCGCGCGGTCCACTCCGCAGGCGACGGCGCCGTCCGCGAGCGCCTGCATGATGAGAAACGCGAACGCCGGACCGCAGCCGGTGAGACTTCCGGCGGAATCAATGAGCTTTTCCGGGACCTCGTCGCAGAGCCCCGCGTGCGCGGTCAGCTCGAAAAAGTCCTCTTTCTCGTCGTCGGTCACGCCCGAAAAGCTGCAGAGCAGGACCGCCTCGCCGACGAGCGCCGCGGTGTTGGGCATGACGCGGATCAGCGGGAAGTCGATCCCGGCGAGCTTTCTCACGGTGTCTATGGAAAGTCCGGCGGCGATGCTTATGACTGTGTATCTGTCCGTCCTCTCCTTCAAAACGGGGGCTATCTCCTTCAAAACCTCGGGCATGACCTGAGGCTTGACGGCAAGATAGATGTATCTGCACTGGCGGGCGACATCCTTGTTCTCGCCCCAGCTGCATTCGAGCTCTTCCGCGAGCTCCTGAGCCTGCTTGTGGGGGATGTTGGCAAGAAGCAGTTCGTTTTCGTCGACGCTCTTTCTGACCGCTCTCGCGATCGCGCCTCCCATGACTCCCGTTCCGATAAATCCGACCTTATACATCTTTTTTCTCCTTTCAGCGGACCTGTCCGTCGCCGGTTATAAGGTATTTGTAGCTGGTCAGCTCCTCGAGCCCCATCGGGCCTCTCGCGTGGAGCTTTTGTGTGGCTATCCCCATTTCACAGCCCAGACCGAACTCGCCTCCGTCGGTGAACCGGGTCGAGGCGTTGACGTAGACCGCGGCGCTGTCCACTAAAAGCCTGAACTTTTCCGCGGCGGCTTCGTCGCGCGTGACGATCGCCTCGCTGTGGTGAGTTGAGTGGACGGCGATATGTTCTATCGCCCCGTCGACGCCGTCGACCGCCTTTACGGCGAGGATATAGTCGAGAAATTCCGTATCGAAGTCGTTTTCCCCGGCCTTTTTGCCGTCCGCGAACTTTTCGAGCCCGTCTTCGAGCCTCAGCTCGACCGGGATGAGCCCCGCGGCCTTCCTGTCGTCGACGAGCTTCTTTTTGAGCATCGGCAGAAACTCCGGGACGGCGTCTCTGTCTATGAGACAGACCTCGGCGGCGTTGCACACCGAAGGTCTTTGTGTCTTTGCGTTGTCTATGATCTTCAGCGCCTTTTCGAAGTCGGCGCTCTTTTCCACGAAGATATGGCAGATCCCCGTTCCGGTCTGTACGCAGGGGACGAGGGCGTTCTCTAAGCAAGAGCGGATGAGCCCCGCGCCGCCTCTCGGGATCAGAAGATCCACGAGCCCTCTGGCTCTCATCAGTTCGGCGGCGCTCTCCCTCGAGGGATCGGGCACGAGGTTGACAAGATCGGGCGAAAGGCCCGACGCTTCAAGTCCCTTTCTCAGCGCTGTGACTATCGCGCGGGCGCTCGAAAAGCTGTCCCTTCCGCTCCTTAATACGCAGACGTTGGAGCTCTTGAAGCAGAGCACCGCGGCGTCGGATGTGACGTTGGGGCGGCTTTCGTAGATGATCGCGACGACTCCCATCGGAACGCGCTTTTTTTCTATCACGAGTCCGTTCGGGCGCACCGTGCGCGAGATCGTTTTTCCGATCGGATCGGGAAGCGCGGCGACTTCTCGCATCCCGTCGGTCATCCCCTTCAGGCGCTTTTCGTCGAGCTTCAGCCTGTCGAGCATCGCGTCGGAGAGCTTTGTTTTCGCCGCTTCCATATCCTGCGCGTTCGCTTCGAGGATCGCCTCCCGGCTTTCTTCGATCGAGCGCGCCATCGCCTCGATCGCGGCGTTCTTCGTTTTTTCGTCCATGAGCGCCGCTTCGTTGAGGCACGAGCGGGCGTTTTTCAGCATTTCGAGCGTCGTCATTTTTTTATCCCCTCCGCTTTTTCCCCGAGAATCTCGTGCCGACGCTCTCTCCGTCCGCGACGGCGTATAAAAGCGACGGCTCCTTACCGTTTGCGATCACCATGTCTATGCCCTTTTCGGTCACGAGCTTGGCGGCGCAGAGTTTTGTTTTCATCCCGCCGGTGCCCAGACCGTTGGAGCTTCCGCCCGCGGCGGCGAAGACGCTCTCGTCGAGGTCCTCCACCAGCGGGATCAGCTTCGCGCCGGGATTTTCGTGAGGATCGGCGGTGTAGAGCCCGTCTATGTCGCTGAGGATCACCAGAAGATCCGCCTTTGCGCCGATGGCGACGAGCGCGGAGAGCGTGTCGTTGTCGCCGATCTCGATCTCGCTCGTGGAGACGGAGTCGTTTTCGTTTATGATCGGCAGGGCGCCGAGCTCCAGAAGCCTTGCGAGGGTGTTCGAGAAGTTTTTATATCTGTTTTCGTCCTCGAGATCTTCTCCCGTCAGGAGGATCTGCGCGACGTTGTGGTGATATTCCCCGAACAGCTTGTCGTAGGTATACATCAGCTCGCACTGTCCAACGGCGGCCGCAGCCTGCTTGGTCGGGATATCGGACGGGCGGGTCTTCAGATTGAGTTTTCCAACTCCCATGCCTATCGCGCCGGAGGAGACGAGGATCAGTTCGTGCCCCGAGTTTTTCAGATCGCTGAGCACTTTCGCGAGTTTTTCCGTCTGTTTGATGTTGAGCATCCCGGTCGGATGCGTGAGGGTCGAAGTCCCCACCTTGACGACCATTCTCATAGTTTTTTCCTTTTCCTGTTTTCTCGGTTTATTCTGCGTCAGGTCAAAAACTTGATAAATCTTTTGCGATGATGTATAATAATAACCGTCGGATCACACCGTGCCCGGCTTCGAGCAGGCGACGAGGTTTAGTGACGCCATCGCCGCGAGGGCGTTGACGTTCACGCCGAGAAGCCCCAGAAGCCGTTCCGTCCTGTCGAAAAGCCTGATCGCTTTCGCCGGAGAGATCCCCACGGCGATCTTCGACAGTTCGTCCGGGTCGCACAGAAGCTGCGGCTTCGCGGCTCCCGGCGCGTTCTGATATATGAGGACGTCCCTCAGTCCGAGCTTCAACAGCGGCAGGATCACTCCCAGAGACTGCCTCGTGCAGGACGAAGGAGAAATTATCGCTCCGAGCTTCGCGGGACCTTCGCCCCGGCTTACCGCCGCGAGGTATTCCCTCACGCTGTCGGCGCGCGAGATCAGTTCTCCGTCTTCGAGCGCGCTCTCGGCGACGCCCGGCGCGCCTCCCGAGACCGCGACCGCGAAATCGATTTTTTTGCCGTCGGCGTCGGGAAACTTTTCTTTGAGCCTCTTTTTCAGTTCTTGGTCCGGCATCGGTCCGAGAACGAGGCAGACCGAACGGGAGACGACCGTCGGCAGAAGCGAGCGCCTGTCCCGTGTCAGAAGCACAAAGACCGTGTTTTTCGGCGGCTCCTCGATGCTTTTCAGAAGAGCGTTCTGCGCCCCTGCGGTCATCTTCTCGCTGTCGGCGATGACAAAGACCCTGAAATCCGCCTCGGCGGGGATGAGCGAGGTTTCGGCGATCAGCTCCCTGACCGCCGCGACAGGAACGGGCTTTCCCTCCTCGGAATAAAGCTCGCTGACGTCGCAGAACTTTCCCGAGGCGATAAGGCGGCATCTGCGGCATTCGCCGCAGGGAGCGCCGCTTTCCGAGGGATCTTCACAGCAGAGCGCCGAAGCGAAGAATCTCGCCGTATCGAGTTTTCCCGCTCCGGGCGGGCCCTCGATTATGTAGGACGAAGCGACCCTGCCGTCGCGGACGCATTCGAGAAGTCTGTCTGTTACGGCGTTTTTCACGCTCTCTCGAAGCGTTCGACGCCGAGCACGAAGATCGTCGCTCCGCCGACGCTGACCTCCACGGGAGCGCTTCCCTCCGAGGGCTGATATGCGCTGATCTGTCCTCTGCGCTGACTGAACTTTTTGATGATCCCGATCGCGGTGTCCACCTGATCGTCCTCTACGCCGGAGATGAACGTGGAATTCCCGCGCATTAAAAAGCCGCCGGTGGACGCCATCTTGGTGACGTTTATCCCGGCTCTGGTGAGCTGATTTGCGACGACAGGCGCGTCGTCGTTGTTTATGACCGCGAAAATGATCTTCATGCCGAGCCCCCTATAATTTTTCTGTTAATAAAGTATATCATATCCGCCCGGTTTTGTCAAAGAAATCCGCGCTAAAAATCATATTTTGAGTCTGTATCCGCCGCGAAAGAGGTAAAAATGGACCGAATATTTAAAAAATCTCCTAAACTCGCGCCCGCCGCCGTGTGCGGAGCGCTCTCCGCCGTCTGTTTTCTGATGCTCGGCGTCACGCGATTCTATATCTGGCTGATCCCCGCGGTCTTTTTAGGGGCCGCCTGCGTCTTCGTTTTTCTTCTCTATCTCAGGGACCGCTGCAAAAATCCGTTTCTGAAAAAGATCATCCCGGTCTTTCAGATCGTTTTTCTTCTCCTTTGCTCCGGAGCGGTGCTGTGGTTTGTCATCCTCCAGATCACCGGGCTTTCCCTGAAAAACTTCGTTCCCGACGGCGAACCCGACTATGTCGTCGTCCTCGGCGCGAAGGTCAACGGGAGCGCCCCGTCGAATATGCTCAAAAAACGACTCGACACCGCCCTCGGATATGTTTCGGAACACAGATCCCCGAAGATCGTCCTCTGCGGAGGAAAGGGCGCGGACGAACAGTTCACGGAAGCATCGGTCATGGCCGAGTACCTGAAATCAAAAGGCGTCGATCCCGAAAGGCTCATCCTCGAGGAGTCTTCTTCGGACACCCGCGAAAACCTCCTTAACGCGAAGGCTCTGACGGAGGGGGAGGATCCGGTGATCCTGGTCGTCTCCAACGGCTTTCACCTGAGCCGCGCAAGGCTTCTCGCGCGCAGGCTCGGCTTTGAAGTTTTCACCCTCGCCGCGCCCGGCAACGACGATCCCTTCGTCGAACTGAGCTACAGGATCAGAGAATTCTGCGGGATCGCGGCGTACTCTCTCGGACTGAAATAGAGTGTCGCCGAACGCTTTTCGTCATATACTCTCAATGACGCGGATGAAGTCCGGAAGCGTTTTTGTCGTTTTTTTCACAAAAAGTCTTTTCAAAACGCGCTCGATGTGATATAATTAAACGGATAATCATAAGCATGCAGTCGGCATGAAGAACCATCATCACTTTCCGGGCAGTTCCCCGGACTCTGAAAGGATCACTCTCCGCATGGAAAAGATCATCATTCACGGCGGAAAACCGCTGACCGGCGAGATCGCCGTTTCCGGAATGAAAAACGCCGCCGTTGCCATAGTTTTAGCCTCGGTGATGACCGAGGACAAGTGCGTCATAGAGAACCTGCCCCGCATCAGCGACGTCGACATCTCTCTGGAGCTCCTCAGAGCCAGGGGAGTCAGGGTGAAGTTTCTCAACAGGACGACCGTCGAGATAGATTCGACGGTTATGGATTCCGAGCTCTACGGCGAGGACGATCTCGCAAGAAAGATGAGAGCGTCGTATTACCTCGTCGGCGCGCTCCTGGCGCGCTTCGGAAAGGCGAGGGTCGGCTGTCCGGGCGGCTGCGACTTCGGAGCAAGACCCATAGATCAGCACATAAAGGGCTTCGAGGCGCTCGGAGCGGACGTCGTGATGGAACCCGACGTCATCAACGCTTCGGCTTCGGACGGGCTCAAGGGAGCCTCGGTCTATATGGACGTCGTCAGCGTCGGCGCGACCATCAACGTGATGCTCGCCGCCGTCAAGGCGGACGGTGTGACCGTCATCGAGAACGCCGCTCACGAACCCCACGTCGTCGATACCGCGAACTTTTTGAACGCCTGCGGCGCGGATATAAGCGGAGCCGGAACGGACACCATAAAGATAAAGGGCGTGAAGCAGCTCCACGGCGTGACCTACGCGATCATCCCGGATATGATCGAAGCCGGGACCTTCCTCATCCTCGGCGCCGCGACCGGCGGACGCCTGAAGATCTCAAACGTCATTCCCAAGCACCTCGATTCCATAACCGCCAAGCTCGAGGAGATGGGCGCCACTATAGAGCAGGACGACGAGGCCGTGACCGTTTCGACCACGGGACCTCTCTCGAGGGTGAACATCAAAACTCAGCCCTATCCGGGCTTCCCCACGGATATGAACCCGCAGATGTGCGTTCTTATGTCGCTCGCCCAGGGAGTGAGCACGCTCACCGAGGGCGTCTGGGAGAACCGTTTCAGATACGTCGAGGAGCTCAAGCGCATGGGCGCGAAGATCAAGGTCGAGGGAAGGACCGCCACCGTCGAGGGCGTCGGCGCGCTCAACGCCGCTCAGGTCAGAGCGCTCGATCTCAGAGCGGGCGCCGCGATGATCGTCGCCGGACTCGCCGCGGAGGGCAGGACGGAGATAGACGAGGTCCATCATATCCAGAGGGGATACGAGGACATCATACATAAGCTTGAAAGCGTCGGCGCGGACATAAGGATGGTCTCGATCCCCGACAACTTATTCGATAAAGCCAACTGATTTATAAGGAGAGAGATAATGTCTCTGGACAACAAAAAATCAAGATTTTCAAAGCACCATCGGCATTTCTCGCCCCATAAGGGCGTGGTGCCCAGGGCGCAGGATAACGCGGCCGTACAGGAAGCCCCGAAAGAGGCGGCTCCCGAAGCTCCCGCGGACGGACAGCCCGGGGCGGCTCTTGTTTCTTCGGTGCCCGAGGGCTGCATAAACGACTGCCCCAACTGCGGCAGATGCATAGGCTCCGGCGAATCTTTCCGGGCTGAAGAGGCGCCTTTAAATGACCGGACAGAACCTGGATCCGACCCGGCGGAAGTCAAAGATCAGCCGGGAAAGACCGTCACCGTCGTGGGAGTCAGGTTCAGGGAGGCGGGCAAGGTCTACTACTTTTCTCCCGCCGGACTCAGTCTCACCAAGGATCAGAGCGTCATCGTCGAGACCGCCCGCGGGATCGAGTGCGGAACGGTCGCCTTCACCGACAGACAGGTCGGCGTCTCTCATATAACCTCGCCCCTGAAGAAGATCCTCCGCGTTGCGACCGAGCAGGACCTCAAAAAGCTCTCCCAGCTCAGGGTCATGGAGGCCGACGCGAGAAAGATCTGGGACAAGAAGCTTTCGGAACACAAGCTCGAGATGGATCTTGTCGACGTCGAATACACCTTCGACGCTCAGAAGCTCGTCTTCTATTTCACCGCCGACGGCAGGGTCGATTTCAGGGAGTTCGTCAAGGACCTCGCGAACGTCTTCAAGACGAGGATCGAGCTCAGACAGATCGGAGTGAGGGACGAGGCGAAGCAGATCGGCGGACTCGGGGTCTGCGGCAGACCTTTCTGCTGCAAGACCTTCCTCGACGATTTCCAGCAGGTCTCGATAAAGATGGCAAAAGAGCAGAACCTTTCTCTTAATTCCGTCAAGATCTCCGGCACCTGCGGCAGACTGATGTGCTGTCTCAGATACGAGAACGACGTCTACGAGGAGGAGGCGAGGCTCACTCCGAAACCCGACACCATAGTCATGACTCCCGACGGCAGGGGAGTGGTGACCGACTGCGACGTGCTGAGGGGACTTTGCAAGGTCAGCCTCGACAGCAGGCAGGATCTGGCGCCCTCCGTATATTCGAGAGAAGTTCTGAAAGTCCTCGGAAGATCGCCGCGCGGACAGCGCCGTGAGGAAGCTTCAAACGCCGAAGCGGGCGGCGATGAAAATAATGATTGATTTTTTTCAAAATCTGTGATATACTGTATTCAGGCGGGCTGATTACGCCTTAAACCGTCGAATAGAACTCAAGGAGGTATTTTGATATGGCATACGTAATTTCCAACGACTGCATCGCTTGCCAGGCCTGCGTGGACGAGTGTCCGGTCGGCGCGATCTCCCTTGCGGACGACAAGTGCGTCATCGACAAGGAACAGTGTCTCGAGTGCGGAGCCTGCGCGGGAGTTTGCCCCGTCGACGCGCCCAAGCCCGAGAAATAAGAAGAGTATAAAACTCTTTGAGGGAGACCGTCCGGTCTCCCTCTTTTCGTTTTATTCATTCAGTTTATTTTGCCTTTATGAGTATATCGGCGGCGGGACCGGGGATCCTTCCGAGCGGATCTGGCCCGACGTTGAGGAGGTAGTTTATCCCTCGCGCGTTCAGGTGTTCTCTTATCTCGCGGACACGCTCCGGGCTCTTCCAGTTGTTGTCGAAGCTCTTGTAGCCCCAGGTGTCGTTGAGAGTCGCCGGGGATTCGGCGAGCGCTTCTTTCATGCTCCCCTCCGGGATCTCGTTGTCGCCCGTGGAGACGTAATCGCCGACGCCGTTTCCGATCCGGGAATTGACAAGGCAGTCCGGCTGATACTTTTTGACCATTTCGTAGAGCTCCATGCTCTGCTCTTTTGAAATGTTTATCGGTGTGTCGAACCATATAAGGCTGATCTCGCCGTAGTTCGTCAGAAGTTCCTTCACCTGGGTCTTGATCTTCTTTTCAAAGTAGCGCGAGTAGTCCTTCTTCGAGTCGTCTGGGAAATCCCAGTTGTTGACCCAGAACGCGTCGCTCTTTTTCCCGGTCTCGCCGAACCACGATTTTCCGGCAGCCCAGCCGCCTCCGTCAGGCTCGTGCCAGTCGAGCTCCTGCGAGTAGTAGACCCCGAATTTCAGCCCCTGCTTCGCGCAGGCCGCGGAGAGCTCGCCGATTATGTCTCTCCCGAAGGGAGTCGCGTCGCAGACGTTCCAGCTGTCCGCCTCGCTCTTGAAAAGGCAGAAGCCGTCGTGATGCTTGGCGGTGACGACCATATAGTTCATCCCCGCTTCTTTCGCGAGAGATACCCATTCGTTTGCGTCGAAATACACGGGATTGAAGGCTCTCGCGAGAAGGGAGTATTCAGATATCGGGATGCGGAAAAACTGCTGGATCCATTCTCCGATCCCTTTCATGCGCTTTCCCTTCCATTCGCCGCCGAGCAGGCTGTAGAGCCCCAGTGGATCATCATTCCGTATTTTGCCTGTCTGAACCATTCTCTGTTTGTCATAGTTTTTTCTCCTTTTTGTTTGCGGTCCGCCGTCGTATTATTATACAGCGTTCCGAGCGCGTTTTCAAAAGGGAAAAGGCGAAAAAAACTTCTTCCGGATCATTTTTCCGGCAGGGGTCCCTTCGGCCTCACGGCGAACGCCGAGAAGCCGGACGGCCCGAGTTCTCCGAGAGTCGCTTTTTTGACGCCGTGAGGCGGGTATTTCAACGGCTTTTGACGGTATCTCTTATCCTTTGCCGAAAAGAAGATCGAAAAAGAAAATCTTGACAAAAATGGCCGCAGTTGATATAATATCCGCGAAAACAAATATAAGCCGAAAAACGAATGACATATTTTTTATGAGGTGAAACAGATGCCGCTTTTTGACAGGATAAAGTTTGACGGTCTCAACAGCCGTGAATGGCTCGTCTACCGTTTCCCCGCCGAGCAGATCAAACTCGGATCGGTGCTCATCGTCGGAGAAGGACAGGCGGCGGTGTTCGTCAGCCGCGGCAGTATCGCCGACGTCTTCACGGCGGGCTCTCACGTCCTTTCGACCGGGAACCTCCCGATCCTCGGAAAGCTCGTCAATCTCGCGTACGGCGGGCAGACTCCGTTCCCCGCGGAGGTTTATTTCGTCAACCTCACCACAAAACTCGATATGCACTGGGGAACGACCGATCCCATCCAGCTCATCGACCCCAAGTATTTCGTCAGGCTCCACATCCGCGCCTTCGGACAGTTCGGCGTGAAGATCGCCGACGTCAGCTCGTTTCTGAGGGAGCTCATCGGTTCTCTCGGTGATTCCGCCGTCAAGTATCAGGCGGTGCTCGAGTTCTACAAG
Organism: Clostridia bacterium; assembly: GCA_017453605.1. GTDB lineage: Bacteria > Bacillota > Clostridia > Oscillospirales > SIG627 > SIG685. The sequence continues at coordinate 7,275 of JAFTEP010000286.1, read as the reverse complement.
GGCGTCCTCAACACCAAGGTCAAGACCATCGTTTCGGATATCATTATAAATCAGAAGATCTCCGCGTTCGAGATCTCTCCAAAGCTCGAGCAGATCTCAGCAGAGGCTTTCAACAAACTCTCTCCAGACTTTATGAGGTACGGGCTTCGGGTCGTCAACTTCTTCATCCAGTCCGTCAATTTCCCGGACGAGGACACCGCGCAGATCAACAAGATCCTCGAGGACAAGGCGGCCTTCGAGATCATGGGCGATTCGAGATACGCCGCGAAGAGGTCTTTCGACGTCTACGAGGGAGCCGCGAACAATCAGAGCGGGGTCGCCGGCGCTTTCGTCGCCGGAGGTATGGGCATCGGTATGGGCAGCGCCCTGACAAGATCCGTTGCCGCTCAGGACCCGGCGCAGGCCGCGGGAATAAAGTGTCCCGACTGCGGCGCGGAGAACAAAAAGGAAGCGAGATTCTGCTGGGACTGCGGAAGGTCTCTGGCGCCCTCAAAGAAAAAGACCTGCTTCAAATGCGGGGCTCAGCTTGAAGAGCGCGCGAAATTCTGCTGCGAATGCGGCGCTTCCCAGGAGGAAAAGACCTGCCCGAAGTGCGGCGCAAAGACGGCTCCCGGCGCGAAGTTCTGCAGTGAATGCGGCGAGAAACAGGAGGAGTGAAAATGAAACTGAAATTCTCTTTTATCGGGCTCGTCCTCTCGGTCCTTTACGCGGCTTTCTCCTTCACCCTTCTTTTCGGGGTCTTTGATGCGATCCTGTTCCCGTTTTGGGCCCTGAAGATCTGCTTTTTTGCCCTCGGGCTTATCATGGTGATCTTCGTCGCGGCTTTTTCTCCGGCGATCATCGAAAAGATAACGCTTTCAATGTTCGTGCCCGTTCTTGCGGCGACGGCGGTCTATTCTCTCATACAGTTCGGCGTCATGTGGATCCTCTGGGACGCTGTATACCTTCTTCTTCTGGAGATCGCCCTCGCGTTCGTCTACGCCGCAGTCGTCTATCCTCTCGTCAAGGTCGGGATAAAAATGTCCGGCGGCGAAGGCTGACGGAGCCTGGAATATCCCTTATCTATTCATCGAACGATCATTCTGTATAAAGGAGCGATATAAAAATGACAAACTGCCCTCAGTGCGGCGCGCCGATCCCCGCCGGAGCGCTCGAATGTAAATACTGCGGCGAAAAGTTCCAGCCCCAGCAGCCTCAGCAGTCCTATCAGCCGCCGCGTCAGCAGTATCAGCAGCAGCCTTATCAGCAGCCGTACCAGCAGCCATATCAGCAGCCGTATCAGCAGCCTTACCAGCAGCCGTATCAGCAGCCATATCAGCAGCCGGTCGTCCAGAGGGTCATCATACAGCAGCAGCCGATGAACGACGGGATAAATCCCGCGTGGCCCATAAAGAGCAAGGTCGCGGCGGGGATCCTCGGCATCTTCTTCGGCGGCATCGGCGTCCACAAGTTCTACCTCGGGAAAGTCGGTATGGGGATCGTGTATCTGCTCTTCTGCTGGACCGGCATCCCCGCGATCGTCGGCTTCGTCGAGGGCATCATCTATCTCACCTCCAACGATCACAACTTCCAGATCTCCAATCAGGTCAGGATCCAGTAAAGAAAAAACTTCAGGTATATCCCCGCGTTTTTAAAGCGCGGGGTCTCTTTTTTGGCGCGTTTGTCTTGACAAAAAAATATTTTCGGGTAAAATGTAGTTGTGAAAGAATTATTACTCGGAACGTAAAGAAAAACGCCGAATACGGGGGAAGAAAAAATGGAAAACAATTCTTATAAACAGTTTGAACTCAACCAAATAAAACCGACGGGCTGGCTCAAAAAGCAGCTCGAAATCCAGGCGAAGGGGCTCTCGGGGAACCTTCACAAGGTCTGGCCGGACGTCAGGGACAGCGCGTGGATCGGCGGAGACAGAGAGAGCGCGGAGAACGAGAGGACGCCATACTGGCTCGACGGAGCGATCCCGCTCGCGTATCTGGTCGGCGACGCCGGGTTTATCGAAGAAGTGACGGGATACGTCGAAGCGATCATCGACAATCAGAAGCCGTCGGGCTGGATCTGTCCCGCCGACGAGAACGTGAACGAAAAGACCGACCTGTGGAGCTCGTTTCTTATCGGGAAGGTGCTCAGTCAGTACGTCGTCTTCACCGGAGACGAAAGGGCGTACGGGGCGCTGAAAAAACTGATGAAGCGCCTTTACGGGATCCTTTCGGACGGCAGTCTGAAACTCAGAAACTGGGGAAAGAGCCGCTGGTTCGAGGCGCTCGTCCCGCTTTATTTCATCAGCAGGCGCGAAAAGGAGCCCTGGGTCAAACCTTTCGCCCGAATCCTGAAAAAGCAGGGCGAGGACTGGGCTTCTCTCACGGAACGCTGGAAGCGCCCCTTGAACACCTGGACTTTCCAGACTCACATCGTCAACATCGCGATGATGATAAAATACGACGCGCTCTACTGCGCGATCACGGGAGAAAAGAGCTCGGAGCCCGAAAAGGCGCTCTGGGATCTTCTGAGCGAATATAACGGGACGGCGGTCGGAACGCTGACGGGCGACGAGTGCCTTTCGGGCATAGGCGCGGATCACGGGACTGAGCTCTGCAGCGTGGTCGAGCTGATGTATTCCTTCGAGACGCTCTTTGCTCTCACCGGGGATCCGGTCTGGGCGGACCGGCTCGAGAAGGTCGCCTTCAACGCCCTTCCCGCTACCCTGAGCGACGATATGTGGAGCCATCAGTACGATCAGACGGTCAATCAGATCTCCTGCATCAATATCCCCGGCAGAAAGTTTTTCCGCACGAACGCCAACGACGCGGGGATGTTCGGACTCGAGCCGCATTACGGCTGCTGCACCGCGAACTTCTCCCAGGGCTGGCCGAAATTCGCCGAAAACGCTTTCCTCAGATCCGAAAAGGGAGTCGTCGTTCCCGTCATCATGCCCGCCGAACTCGATACCGAGATCGACGGAGTGCCGGTGAAGATAAGCTGCAAGACGGAATATCCGTTCCGCTTCTCGGCGCTCTACACGGTGCGCGCGAAAAAGAAAGTGAGATTCGAACTCAAGATCCGCGTTCCGGAGTTCGCCCGCTCTCTGAAGATCGACGGCAAAAAGATGCCCAAGAGCAGATGGATAGTGATAGACGGCGTGTTCGAGGGCGCGAGCGAGATCGAGATCGCTTTCGAGGACACGCCGAGGCTCGTTTCGCGTCCCGGCGGGATGAAGGTCGCCGAGTACGGACCTTTGGTGTTCTGCCTGCCGCTCAAAGAGCGCTGGGAAAGAATAGAATACGAAAAAGACGGAGTGGAGAGAAAGTTCCCCTACTGCGACTGGAGCGTCACCACTAAAGACGAGTGGAGATACGGCTTTGCGGGAGGAGAGCTCGAAGTCGTCGAAAAGAAGGGCGATCCTGTCCCCTTCTCGTCGAAGAAGCCGCGCATTGCGCTGAAAACAAAGCTCGAAAGGGTCGACTGGGAGTTTTATGACGGCTACGAAAATATCGCCGCGAGGTACCCGGTCTCGAACGCCTCTCTCGGAGAGGAAAAGGAGGCGGAGCTTGCGCCCTACGGCTGCGCGAAGCTCAGGATGACCGAAATGCCGAAGGTGAGAGGAAAAAAGAAATGACTCCCGGGTATATAAAAAGAAAGAAGAAAACGAAACTCATCGCGCACCGCGGACTGTGCGCCGCGGAGACGGAAAACACCGTCGCCGCGTTCATCGCCGCCGCGAACAGGAGCTACTGGGGCATAGAAACGGACGTGCGCCTGACGTCCGACGGGAAGTTCGTACTGATGCACGACGATCACACCGGAAGACTTTCCGAAAAGGATCTTGTGATCTCCCAAACGCCGTTCGACACTATCAGGCAGATCGTTCTGAAAGACAAAAACGGATGTAATGACAGGGCCGATCTTGGGATACCGACGCTGGCGGAGTATATATCCATCTGCAGGGCGTACGGGAAGAAGAGCGTCCTCGAGATAAAGGGGCGTTTCCCGACGGACAAGCTCGAGGAGATGAAGTGCCTCATAGAAGATATGGGTCAGCTCGGCGACACCGTGTTCATTTCGTTCGAGATGGCAAACCTTGACGGTTTGAGAAAAATGCTCCCGGATCACCCCATGCAGTTTCTTTCCTACAAAGCACCGGGCTCTCTTATAGACGAGCTTTCTTCAAAGGGCTTCGGGCTCGACATCCATTATCCCGCCGCCGACAGGGCGCTCGTGAAGGCGCTGAAAAAAGCGGGAGTGGAGCTCAACTGCTGGACCGTCAACGATCCGTCCGTCCTTCACAAGCTGATCTCTCTCGGCGCGGAGTATCTGACCACCGAGAACTTTGAGTGACTTTTTGGATCCCGCCGTTAGTTTTTCGCGGTCGCTCCATACAAATCTGCATAAATATGAATTTTATTCTTGACAAATGTATAAAAACGGAGTATAATAGCTATCGTTATAAATTCATGATCGGAGAACTGTATGCTTAAGGTCTTTATAGACGGCAGCGCCGGGACGACCGGACTGAAGATAAGACAGAGGCTCGAAAAAAGAGACGACGTCGAACTCGTCGTGCTCGACGACGCCGTCAGAAAGGATCCCGCCGCGAGGTACGAGGCCTGCGCCAAAGCGGACGCCGCGTTCTTCTGCCTGCCGGATCAGGCGGCGAAAGAGGCCGCCGAGGCCTGCGAAGGGCTCGACACGGTCATCATAGACACTTCTACCGCGCACAGATGCTCACCCGGCTGGGTCTACGGCTTTGCGGAGCTCGTCGGCAGGGACGCGATCTTCGGCGCGAAAAGGATCGCAAATCCCGGCTGTCACGCGAGCGGCTTCGCGGCGCTCGTCAAGCCTCTGGTCGACGCGGGCGCACTGAAAAAAGACGCGCTTCTGAGCTGCTTTTCCCTCACGGGCTATTCCGGCGGCGGGAAGAAGATGATCGCTCAGTACGAAGAGCAGGAAATATCCGGGCTTCTCAAAGCGCCGAGGCAGTACGGACTCACCCAAAGCCACAAGCACCTGCCTGAAGTGAAAAAGATCTGCTCGCTCGAATACGAACCGGCGTTCTGTCCGACGGTCTCGGACTTCTTTTCGGGAATGGAGGTCACGGTGCCGCTGTTTTCGGATCAAGTCAACTGCCCCTTGAGCGAGATCGCCGGGATCTATTCAGACCTTTACAAAGGTCCCGTCGTGACGTTCTGCCCGGACGCGCCGGAGGACGGATTCATTTCCGCGGCGGAATTGTCCGGGAAGGACGGGATGAAGATCGGCGTCTTCGGAAACTCCGAGCGCGCGGTCGCGGTCGCGGTTTTTGACAATCTCGGCAAGGGAGCCTCAGGCGCCGCGATCCAGAATCTGAATATTGCCTTCGGCTTAGATGAAACTTTGGGACTCGAACTGTAAGGCTTGATTACATAACGATAACGTGAAAATGTCATAAGGAGAAAAGACAATGCGGATAATTGACGGCGGCGTATGCGCCGCGAAGGGATTTACGGCAAACGGCATCCACTGCGGGATCAGAAAGAACCGCACCAAGAGGGATCTCGCACTGATTTTGAGCGACGTCGAGGCAAACGCCGCGGCGGTCTACACGAGAAATCTCGTCAAGGGCGCTCCGCTGAAGGTCACAAAAGAAAACATTTCCGACGGAAAGGCCAGAGCCGTCATCTGCAACAGCGGCAACGCCAACACCTGCAACAAGGGCGGCGAACAGGTCGCGAAGGACGTCTGCGCGGCTCTCGCCGCAAAACTCGCTATCGCCCCGGAGGACGTCATCCCGGCTTCCACCGGCGTCATCGGTCAGCCTCTCTCGACCGAGCCGATCATATCGGGGCTCGACGAACTCATCGCGGGTCTCGGCGCCGACGGATCCGAACGCGCGGCGGAGGGGATCATGACGACAGACGTCGTCCTCAAGCAGATCGCCGTCGAGTTTACCCTTTCCGGGAAGACCTGCAGGATCGGCGGCATCGCCAAGGGCAGCGGGATGATAAATCCCAACATGGCGACTATGCTCGTCTTCATCACCACGGACGCCGCGATCAGCTCCGAGATGCTCTCGAAGGCCCTCAGCACCGACGTCGCAGAAAGCTTCAACATGATCTGCATCGACGGAGATACCTCCACCAACGATATGGTCGCCGTGCTCGCCAACGGAAAGGCTCTCAATCCCGAGATCACCGAAGACGGAGAGGATTTCAGAGAGTTCATGAAGGCTCTCAACACCGTGACCGTGTATCTCTGCAGGAGGATCGCCGGGGACGGCGAGGGCGCGACGAAGCTTCTGGAGTGCCGCGTCAGCGGAGCGCTCGACGAAAAGAACGCCAGACTCGCCGCGAAGAGCGTCATTTCCTCGAACCTCACCAAGGCCGCGATGTTCGGCGCGGACGCCAACTGGGGCAGAGTGCTCTGCGCTCTCGGCTACAGCGGGGCGGATCTCGATCCCGAAAAGGTCGGCGTGAAGTTCGTGAGCTCCGCGGGGGAGATAGAGGTCTGCCGCGACGGCAGAGGAGTGGATTTTTCCGAGGAGAAGGCAAAGAAGATCCTGACCCAGAAAGAGATCCTCATCGACGTCACCCTCGGCGACGGGAACGCCTGCTCGACCGCCTGGGGCTGCGATCTGACCTACGACTACGTAAAAATAAACGGAGACTACAGAACATGAACCTTTCCCAGATCTCGAACGCTCAGCGCGCTCAGGTGCTCACAGAGGCGCTGCCGTACATAAAAAGATACAACTCGAAGATCGTCGTCGTCAAGTACGGCGGCAACGCTATGGTGAACGAATCCCTGAAACAGCAGGTCATGGAGGACATCGTGCTGCTCTGGCTGATCGGAGTCAAGGTCGTCCTCGTCCACGGCGGCGGCCCGGAGATCAGCGAGACGATGGAAAAGCTCGGCAAGGAGCCGAAGTTCGTCGACGGTCTGAGAGTCACCGACAGGGAGACCGTCGACATCGTGCAGATGGTCCTCGCCGGAAAGGTCAACAAGACGCTGGTCAACCTTCTGGAGATGAAGGGCGGCAAGGCCATCGGCATCTCCGGCATGGATGGACGCCTGATCGAGGCGCATACGAAAGACGAGCGCCTCGGGTTCGTCGGCCAGATTGACCGCGTGAACATCGAGCCGGTGGTCGACCTGCTGGAGAAGGGTTATATCCCGGTGGTGTCCACCCTCGGTTGTGACAGTGAGGGCAACACCTACAACATCAACGGAGATACCGCGGCGGCCTTTATCGCCGGGGCGCTGGGGGCGGAGCGGCTCATCATGATGACGGATATCGCGGGCGTG
>JAFTEP010000285.1 GCA_017453605.1 Clostridia bacterium | reverse complement strand
TACGGCGAGATCATACTGCCGACGAGGATCGTCGACAGGGGCGAAAAAATGACCGTGAAGTTAAAGAGCTTCGAGGGGAAAAACGCCGCGCTCGTCGTAACTCACAACTGCTTTTCGGAAACGGCGATCCCGGAGCCGACGAAGATCGAGCTTCACAGGGAAGGGGATATATACGCCGGAGAGGTGGAAATAGAGTTCAACGAGCCCGGCAACACGAAGATCGAGTTCTGGTGCGGCTCCGGCAGACAGACGCGCACCTCGCCCGACGGAACGAGCTCGTACGAGATCTGGGACGACGTCGGAAGGATAACGAGGCAGGTCGCGGTGCTCGACGGCGGGTACAGCGCCGTCATTCCGTGGATCGGCTGCAACGTGCCGACCGTCGGCGAGGAGATACACCGCTTCGATCTGCCGGGCGATTTCTGGTTCCCGATAGACCTCTCCGACGACTGGGAGAACAGGGATATCGGCAGCATCGCGAAGATCGTCCGCGGCGCGCACCTTTACGGCGACAGGCCCGCCGTCATCTTCGACGCGAAAACTCTCGTTCCGGGCAGAAAGCAGGAGTCTGTCTTCGAGCTCGATCACGAGACGCAGAAAAACGGCATCGAAAAACTGATAGAACTCGTGAAACAGACGGGGATCGAGCCGGAGCTTTTCGCCTGCTACACACCCGACTGCAAGACGATAGAGATCCTTGAGAAAAACGGGATCAGGGGTCTGACCTCCCTTTGCGTCTGGCAGAACTGGCAGGACAACGGCGCCGACGGATGGAAGATCAACCATTCCGGCGCGCCGAACCAGCCCTTCTATCCTTCGGACGACGACTTCAGGAAGAACGGAAAACAGAGAAACATAATGTGCTTTTCGATGGGGAACGCCTCCTGCAACCGCAACTACAGCGTCATGGCGTACGACGGCTGTCCCTCCAACGCCTCCGTGCGCCAGCGCTACAGAGAAAACAGGGCGGAGCATTTTCACATACAGCGCTTTTACGACGCCTTCGACGGCTTCATCGCGGCGGCGAAGCACTCGAACGAGCTGCTGAGCGTCACCCTCGCGATCGAAGCGTTCAGGGGCTTTGCCGACTGGAACGCCGTCAACGAAACGGCGGTAAGGTACGTCGTGAAAAAGGCCTCGAGGGAGAAGATCGTGTTCTGTTCCGCCGCCGATATAGCCGAATACCACATAAGAAAAAACATGGATATGCAGAGGGCGTATTTCTTCCAGTTCGACAATTATTTCGGCGAGGTCTGCGGCAATATGACGGGGCACGCCGCCGACCGCATCGAGGCTGACACTCCGGAATATCTGGCGGTCATAAAGCGCGGCAGTCTGAGACCGATGTTCTTTTTCGACTATACCGTCAAGTGGGAAAACGGCCTTTTCAAAAACGCCGGGCGCGACAGATTCGGGCTCGTGAATCCCGACACCCACGACCCCTCCGAATGGGATCCGGCGCAGGTCGAAAGCCGCGACGTGGAGTTCGATTCCTTTTGGGACGGCGACACGCTGACAGTTTCAGCGAATAGCGGCACTCCGAAAAAAAGGATGGTGACCGGCGTTTTCGACGTCCCGTTCGCGAAGGACTTTGAGTTTTCGGTCGATAAGCCGGACGCGGAAGCGGTGAAGATCTTCGACACGCGCGGTGACAACGTCCATCTGTTCATAGATATGGGCGCCCTCGGGGCGGGAGAAAACGAACTGAGGATAACTTTTAAGGGCAAAAGACGGACGCCGGATAAATACGTTTATACGTTCGGCGGGCTTGAAGTAATGCTCTTCGGCGATCACGCCTATCTCAGAAGCCTCGACAACGAGGAGGGGATAGAGGTGAAGATGGACGCTCCCGACGGCGCGTATCTCTTCTTCCCGGACGGAAAGAAATCATACGCGAAAGACGGCAAGCTCGAATTTACTCTCAACACGGACTGGTCCGACGAATGCCCGGTGCTTTACGGTTTTGACAGGGCGCTGTTTGAAAAAGCAAAAATTGAGACAAAAAATCTCGGACCGACAGGGATCGCGCGCCGCAGATGATGCGGTCGGGCGAAAAAAAGAGCCGGATTTTCTTTTCCCGGGCGGCAGCGCCGCAAATAAGCGGGAAAAGTCAAAAAAAATATATGATTTTTTTGAGAAAATCGACAAAAGGGCTTGATTTTTTGTTTTAAACGTGTTATTATAAGAGTTACTGTGAAAAAGAATCCATTTCGACGGGAGGTGTGTGATAATGCCAAACATCAAGTCAGCGAAGAAGCGCGTTCTTGTTACCGAGAAGAAGACCCTGCAGAACAAAATGTTCGTTTCCGCTCTCAAAACTTCGATGAAGAAGTATGAGAAGGCCCTTTCGGAGAATAACACGGAGCTTGCGCAGAAGACCTATAAGGACGCTGTCAAGAAGCTGGATCAGGCGGTTGCAAAGGGACATATGCACAAGAACACTGCCGCAAGAAAAAAGAGCCAGTTCACCAAAAAGCTCAATTCTCTGGGAGCCTGAACGTTTATCGCCCGTCGTCGCTTCGTGTCGGCCGCGGACGGCAACTAAGTCGACGTCTCGCCGACCGACCTCAAGAATATGCGTTTTTTCACTTGAAAGGCAATCGCCTTTCAAGTGTTTTTTTGCGGATCCGCGGCACAGAAAGTGAACTGTAAAAAACTCAGGTATGATTTGCCGATTCATACCTGAGTTTTCATTTTGACGCGGATTATTCTCAGTTTACTTCGATTTCAAACGCCGCAAGCAGTTTTTTGAACGTATCTTGCCCGTCAAGACAGGTATCGGTGAGCCATCCGGTTTCATTGTCCCACTCGGACAGCCCGCGATAGTAAAACGCCTTTTTGCCGTCTTCAATGATGAAGGGCACGACGTTGAAACGCAGGCACTCTTTCAACGCGACAAGCCGTCCGACGCGCCCGTTGCCGTCCTGAAACGGATGGATCTTTTCAAAGCCGACGTGAAAGGCGATAATATCGTTGATCGACACGTCCTTCTTCGCGTTGTATTCTCCGATCAGCTTTTTCATCCGGGACGGCACGTCCTTAGGCTTCGCCGTTTCCTTTCCGCCCACGGTGTTCGGCCGCTTTTTGTAGTCGCCGACCGCAAACCAGTCGAGCGCGGAATCCTTTGTATCGTGTTTCAGAATATAGTGCAGTTTTTTGATCGTCTCTTCTGAGAGCTCCTCTTCGGCGCAGTCGATCACATAATCGATGGCGCGGAAGTGATGCACCGTTTCCAGCACGTCGTCCACAGGTACAGCGTCATCGAGGTTCAGCGTGTTTGTTTCAAAAATCAAACGAGTTTGATCCTCCGTCAGACGGCTCCCTTCGATATGGTTGGAGTTGTAGGTCATACGCACCTGCAGCTCGTGATAAAGCCCTCCGGAGATTTTCGCATCTTTTTCTTCCCGCAGCGTTTGCAGGATCGGATTGTCCGAGATTTCGCGACACAACTCCTCTGCGGCGCATCCGAAAAACCCGGCGAGCTTTTCCATTACCGCGCGAGATAGTTTCTCCCCTCTGCCGATCTTCGCGACCGTCCGCGAAGATAAGCCCAAAAGCTTTGTCAGTTCGGAGCGTCCGACGTTTCGTTCTTTCAGTTTTTGTTCCAGACCTTTATAGGAAAACATAGCGCAACCTCACTTTCATCTTTAATTATTTTAACACAAGAACGCAAAAAAGTAAAGATTTTTTGCCGATTTTTTCAATATAGTAAAGATCTATAGCTGCGTCAACTGCCGAACGAACAAAAATCCATCACTTTATTGCGCAAAAGCGCAGACGAAAGGGAGTTTTTTTTAGCCGTTTTCATTTTATTCTGTCGGTCTGTTTTCGGTCTGTTTTTTTGGTAAAATCATTGACATTATCTCCGGATAATAAAGGCAAAAAGTTAGTTATGATCGGTTGTTTCTTTATCCCTTTGTTCATTCTTGGTTTGGCCTTTATTGGATTTGGTTTTTTTTATTGGGAATTATTTGTGCGGTTGTCGGTGCCATCGGGATCATTTTAATACCCATCGGCAAAATGAAAAAGAGTGACGGTGGTTATGGAGTAAACAAAGATCGTCGCCAAACGGATTATGCTCTTTCAGACCTTGAAAACAAGCTCAAATCAATACTGACAAAGTAAAAAAACCGGCTGCCGTATCTTTTCAGGTACGGCGGCCGATTTTTTGCGTTTATTATTCCCCCGTTCACGGGGTCAAGGGGACGGAGCCCCTTGGACAAACACAGCTCAATAGTTCTCCGCGCTGATCTCGAAGTAGGCCTGGGGATGGCTGCAGACGGGGCAGACCTCGGGGGCGGCGGTGCCGACGACGATGTGTCCGCAGTTGCGGCACTCCCAGATCTTGACGCCGCTCTTCCTGAAGACCTCGCTGAGTTCGACGTTCTTCAAAAGGGCGCGGTATCTTTCCTCGTGGTGCTTCTCGATCGCGGCGACGCCTCTGAAGCGCGCGGCGAGCTCGGGGAAGCCCTCTTTTTCGGCGGTCTGAGCGAAGCCCTCGTACATATCGGTCCACTCGAAGTTCTCGCCGTCCGCGGCGGCCGCGAGATTCTCGGCGGTCGTGCCGATGCCCTCAAGCTCCTTGAACCAGAGTTTGGCGTGTTCCTTCTCGTTGTCCGCGGTCAGAAGGAAGATGTCCGCGATCTGCTCGAAGCCCTCTTTTTTCGCCTTGGACGCGAAATAGGTGTACTTGTTCCTCGCCTGCGATTCGCCGGCGAAAGCGGCGAGCAGGTTCTTTTCGGTCTGAGTTCCTGAATACTTTGACATTTTTTTATCCTCCGTTTCTTCGTTCGATCGCTGGGATCGACGTGACTTTGCGCCGCTCTGAACGGCTTAAAACGCTTTTATTTTTTGAACAGTCCGAGAAGTCCGCCGAGAAGTCCGCCGGAGCTGCCGGAGCCGCCGAGAGCGCCGGAGACGAGCGAGCCGAGATCCGCGCCGCCGAGAAGACTTCCCATGAGAGAGGCGATGCCGGAGGAGTTGTTCTGAGAAGAATCCTGCGCGGTCTGCTGTCCGATGAGGCTCATCAGCAGGGGCGCCGCCGCGGAGAGGATATTGGAAGATTTCTCGGTGCTTATCCCCGCCTTTTCAGCCGCGTCTTTCGCGACGGATGACTGAGCGGATCCGAGCAGGTGGGAGACGATCTTGCTGCCGTCGGAGAGGTCGACGCCGGAGAGGAAGGAGGTGATGTTGGAGGTGTCGTCCTTGGCGTGGGAAGCGAGCGCGTTTACGAAGCTCTCCGCGGTCCCTGCGTCCTTCGCCTGACCCTGAGCGCCTTCGAGGAGCGCGGGCAGAGCGCTGGAAAGCACGCCCTTGACGCCCTTCTGAGAGGTCTTGGCGACCTTGCTGAGTCCTTTTACGCTCTCGCTCGAGAGCAGGCTGTCCATAAGCGAATTGAGATCCATGATTTTTCTCCTTATTATTATTTCGGGTTCTCAGATAATTATAGCCTTTTTAGGCGCCGATGTCAAAGGATTTTTGATTTTTTAGGCGGCATAAGGCGAAAAAAAAGAAAAACACTTGTTTTTTTGCGCCGGATACCTTATAATGATAACACAAAACACCGCATCCTGACAAAGAAACAAAAAAGGAGATCTCACTATGGCAGAGAATAAGGAAAGAAAGATCATTTCCGTCGACAGCGGCAAGGAAACGACCGTCTCTAAGCCCGCCGTTAAGACCGCGGCGGCAAAGCCCGCGTCCGAACGCAAGACCGTCGCCGCCGCGCCGACCGGAAGCTCCGCGGGATTCCGCGCCGGAGCGATCGCGCTCTGGATCCTCGCCCTCGTTTTCGAGGTGCTCGCGCTTCTGGTGTTCCTCGACAAGATCAACCTCAAGTTCATCCCCCAGCTCTGGCAGATCATCGTGTTTCTCGTGCTTGACCTGGCCTGCGTCATCATCGGCTCTCAGCTCTGGAAGAAAGCGAACCACATCAAGCCCGCGTCGAAAAAGAACGCTTTCCTGTTCTGGCTGTGGAACAATATGGGGCTCGTCGTCTGCGCCTTCGCCTTCATCCCCTTCATCATCGTCGTGCTGACAAATAAGAACGCCGACCCCAAGACCAAGACCATCGCGACGATAGCGGCGGTCATCGCCCTTCTGATCGGCGGCGTCGCAAGCTACGACTGGAACCCGATCTCCGCCGAGGAGAAGAACGACGCGGTCGCGGTCGTGACCGGCGACGTCTACTGGACGCAGTTCGGCAAGAAGTATCACACTCACGACGACTGCGGAGCCCTCGCCAACAGCGAAACGCTCTATAAGGGCGACGTCTCCACGGCTATCGCCAACAACAAGACCGATCTTTGCAAGTTCTGCGCGAAGAAGGACGACATAACCGGCATCCGCATCGAAGAGGGTGAGGTCGCCGAGGAAGTCGAGAAAGCCGAAGAAGCCGCGAAGACCGACGAAGCGGCCGTCACTCAGGAAGCGGCGTAAATAACGCGGGATTCAAATTGACAATCAAAGAGTTATAACAGCGCCGCCCTGTCCGTTACGGACGGGGCGTCGTTTTCATCTTCGCTTCAGCTCAGACGAGGGGTAATGCGGAATGCGGAATGCGGAATTATTGCAGTGTCAAAGCGTTCATCTTTCGCCGCCGCTTCCGCGTCGGCAAGGGAGACGGAGCGGTTATTGTTTCGGGGACCCCTCATCCGTCGCCTTCGGCGACACCTTCCCCCTTCGGGTGAAGGCTTACCTGCGTCTCTTGTAATCATTCTTATCATAAAACTAAAGCGTTTTCGGTGAATAAGCTATTATTG
>JAFTEP010000284.1 GCA_017453605.1 Clostridia bacterium | reverse complement strand
TACGTTATAAGATATCCCGAACAGATCAAAGCAATTACGGGAAATATCGGAACGTTCGACCGGACGAATCCGAATTACAAGCGCCAGGTCGGCGAGGATCCGTCGGAGCTGGACGAGCTGGAACGTGAGCTTGCCGTCGAGAGGGAGAAGACGAGCCAGCTGGAGAAGAAGACGAGCCGGCTGGAGAAGAAGAGCGAACGGCAGGGGGCGGTGATTCGCGCACTGTCGAACGCGCTGAGAGTCGAGCCCGACCGGATCCCGAGCTACAAGGACGTCGGGAAGCTGGCGAAGGAGCTTATCAAGGGGTACTCGTCAAAGCTGGACGCCGGTAAGCTGCAGAGCAAGCTGAACGCGGTGTGCGAACGTTTCCGACGCGGCAACGTCGAAGGAAACGGTGACTATACGTCGGTATATCAGCAGATCAGCGGGATCGCCGCTGAGATCGTCGATTCGGCGGAAGCGGTCGTCGGCGACAGTCCGGCGTGGGAGGAAGGATACGACGACTTTCTCCGCTCTATGCAAAGCGGGATCAGGCTGACGGACAATCAACGCCAGGAGATAGGCGCGCGGTATGACGGATTTGAAAACGGGCGCCGCAGTCACTTCGGCAAGATCAACGTTACGTCGGATCCGGACGCCGTCAGGCTCGATATGATATGGGATACGCTTCGGGAGTACGTCCCGGATATGCTGCCCGCTGCGTCGGAGATCTCCGAGGGCGATATGGCGCTTGAGGCTGCGAAGCTCGCGGACAAGCTGGCAGATCTGAAGAAAGAGACATATAATCCTTTGTTCTTCGATTTCGACGCAGGCGAGATCAGGCCGCTAACTGAACTCGACCGCGACGTCGAACGCGGTATGGCAATCGACGGTGTGGCGCGCGAGATCCTTTCCTCTCTTGCCGACGTCGCCGACGTGAAGACGGTCCGCGCCGCTGAAAGCGAAGGGTACGCACGCGCGAGAGACAAGTTCACGAGAGCGTTGAGAGATCTCCGGAAAGAGGATGTGAAGGAGCGCCGCGACTGGAAAATAGCGATGGCCGCAGACAAGAATGCGGCGATCGAAGAATACCGGCAGGCGCGCAAGCTGACCGAGCTGCGGGACAAGTCGACCAGGCTGATAAAGAAGATGCAGCGGGCGCTCCTGGAACCGAACAAGAACGTATACGTCCCGCGCGGCCTCTATGAGGCGTCGATAGGCGCGCTCGAAGCTATCGACGTGGGGCTCAACTACACGACCAAAGCCGGACAGCAGCTCGCCTCGATGAAAGAGCGGCTCAGTTACCTCAAGCAGGAATACGACACCCTGAAGGGAGCGGGGGATCCCGACTTTGCGACCGAGTACGACGAGCATTTTTCCGACCGGATCTCCCGGCTCGCCGAGGCGGTGGGAGACACGCCGATCCGTAAGATGAGCTTCGAGCAGCTGTCGCAGGTATACTCCCTCCTCAAAGAAGTGGACGGGCTGATCACCGACGCCAGGCTGCAGATCGCCGCCGGCGAGATGATGGAAAACCACGACCTCGGAATGCGGGCGATAAAGGAGATCGAGGCGTCATCGCCGCGGTTCTCCGCCTGGCGGGCGTACTCCGGGTTCACGCTTAATCCGATGAGGATCGCCAATATGATGGGCGGTTACGATCCCGATTCGGTCATGGTCAAGCAGTTCAGGGCGCTGAACGAGGGCGTTCGGAAAAAGAACCTCTTCGAGATGAGGAAAACCAAACCCTTCGAGGATCTTGAGGGAGATATCAGAAACTACGGATACAAGAGCTTCCGCGCCTGGCTTTCCGAAAAGGTCGACGTCGGGTTGACCGACGTCGAGGGAAAGCCGGTACCTCTGACCAGACCGCAGATCATGCAGATAGTCATGTCGTCTCAGCGCGAGGCGGCGTCGGGCGACAAGCTCCAGCACCTCTGGAAGGGCGGCATCATGGTCCCGGATCTCAAGCGTCTCCTGAAGGGCGACAAGTCCGGGGCGATGGAGCGCATGCAGCACGTGCAGCATATCAGCCGCGAGGACGTGCGCTCAATGATGAATTATATCGGCGAGTACGAATCCAAGTGGATGGAGCTGGCGCGCGAGTTCTTCGGGAACGACGCATATAAGGCGCTGAACGAGGTGTGGCGGGTGCTCCGTCACACTGAGATGCCGAAGTCGAAGGACTATATTCCTTTCCGCGTCGATAAAAACTACGTCACGAGCGATATCCCCGGCCTTATGTACAACGCCTCGCTCGATAACGCCGGTATGCTGAAGAGCGTGCAGGACAAGGCGCCTCAGCCGCTGATCATCATGGGCCTGGATCAAGTGGTGAAGGAGCATATCGAAGACGTCGCAAAGCAGGTCGGGCTTGCCGTCCCGCTGCGGAACCTGAACAAGGTATACAACGTGCGGGACAACACTTCCGGAAAGGCTCTTAAGAAAGTTCTCGATAAAAACTGGAAACTGAAACTGGGCAGGAAGCATGAAAGCAACGATATCGTCGCACAGGTGATGGCCGATCTGCAGACCGGAAGGGCTCAATCAGAATTTCTCGGCAAGCTCCGCACCGGGTACATACAGAAAACTCTGAACATGAACCTCAGTGTGGCGATGAGCCAGGCGGCGTCATATTTCGCTGCAGCGGCGGAGCTGTCGCCGGCGACGATCCAGAAGGGCCTCGGCCGGCTGCCGTACGTTATCGCGCATCTGAAAAAGCTTTGGGATGAGATCGACGGTCACACCGCGCAAAACTGGATCAGGCGGAGAGGGCTCTCGACCGTAGAGCTCGGCGACCTTGCGCAGATAACAACGCTTGCCGATCGGCTGCCGTCATGGATGACAGGGGCAAAGTGGATACAGTCTATCGACGTTCTGACCACGACCTGGCTGTGGGACGTCACCAAGATGG
>JAFTEP010000283.1 GCA_017453605.1 Clostridia bacterium | reverse complement strand
CGTGACAGAGGAATCCACGCCGCCGGACAGAGCAAGGAGCACTCTTTTTCCTTCGAGTTCGCGCGAATATCTCGCGACGGAAGTTTCTATAAAGCTCTCCATTTTCCAGTCGGCTTTGCAGCCGCAGACGCCGAAAATGAAGTTTGAAAGGATCTTCTTCCCGTACTGAGTGTGCGTGACTTCCGGATGGAACTGCACGCCGTAGATTTTTCTTTTTTCGTCGCACATCGCGGCGCAGGGGCAGTTTTTCGTCTCGGCGATGACCCTGAAGCCCTCCGGCAGTTGTTTTACAAAATCGTTGTGGCTCATCCAGCAAACGCTCTCAGCCGGGACGCCCTCAAAGATCGCGGAGTCAAAGACTTTGAGATCGGTTTTCCCGAACTCGCTCGATCCCTCAGCGGGTCCGACCTTTCCTCCCGCCATAAACGCCGTGAGCTGATGGCCGTAGCAGATCCCGAGCACGGGGATCCCCAGATCCAGCACCGCCGGATCGAAGTGAGGTGAAGACGTATCGTTCACGCTGTTAGGTCCGCCGGTGAAAATTATCCCCTTATAGCCCTTTTTCAGGATCTCGTCACAGCTTGTTTTTTTGTAAGGGACTATCTCGGCGTAGACCTTCTCGGAGCGAACGCGTCTTGCGATGAGCTGGTTGTACTGTCCGCCGAAGTCTATTATCAGGATCTTATCCATCCTTGTTTCTCCTCGAATGGTTTTTTCTCCAAAAGGCAAAGCGTCCTCCGTGTCTGAAAACACGAAAGACGCCCTTGCCTTTCTGAAACAAATTATAGTCTTCCGTGACCCGTTTGTCAAGAGTTTTTGGGGCTTATTTTGCGAGCGTTTTCAGTTTGCCCGCGTCAGCCGTCCAGTCGAGAGGGATCATCGGAGGCGGTGTGGTCGTGAGTTCAACGGGTCTAAGTTCATCGGCGCTTCTGGTGAACGCTTCCATTATCTCCAGAACGTGCAGACCGAGAGCGGCGGAGGCGTTGGAAAGCCTGTTCTCTCTTATCGCGAGAGCGGTCTCCGCGACTCCGATCCCGCGGCAGTTGTCGACGTATCCGCTGACCTGTTCAAGCTCGGCGCCGTCTCTGTTCTCCCTTGTGCTGAGAACGACTTTTCCAGAAAACGTGTTGGGATCGGGCACGAGAAGCGTTCCTTCGGTGCCGTATATCTCGATGTTGGGCATCCTGTGCTTTATCACGTCAAAGCTCATCACGACCGTCACGAGAGCGCCGTTTGCAAACTTTATGACGCCGGCGTTGTGTGTATAGACCTTCACCGGTATCTTCTGCCCGAATTTCGGCTGGCTGGTTATCGTCCTTTCCTCGTACGCCTTCGACGCGAACGCCGTGACGCTCTCGGCTTTTCCGAGAAGTCTCACCAGCGCGGTCATATAATACGGTCCCATATCGAGCATCGGTCCGCCGCCGACGTCGTAGTAAAATTCCGGCGAAGGATGCCAGCTCTCGTGTCCGGGGCACATCATGAACGCGCAGCCCGCGACCGGCCTGCCGATCAGGCCGTCATTAACGGCTTTTATCGCCGTCTGCAGACCCGATCCGAGAAAGGTATCGGGCGCGCAGCCGAGATAAAGTCCCTTTTTCCCGGCGAGCTCGACGAGTTCTTTTCCCTGTGCGAAGGTGAGAGAGAGCGGCTTTTCGGTGTAGGCGTGTTTTCCCGCTTCCAGCGCCCTGCGGCAGATCTCGTAATGGCTTCCCGGAGTCGTAAGGTTCAGAACGAGATCGACGTCGGGATCGTTGAAGACTTCTTCCGGGTCGTAAACGGCTTTTGCTCCCGCCGTCTGGGCGCCCTTGTCGGCTTTCTGAGGGTCGATGTCGCAGCATTTGACGACCTTCACTCCGCCGAAGACTCCGCTGAGATTTTTAAGATATATCCTGCTTATGTTCCCGCATCCGATGACGGCGACGTTGAGAGTGGTGCGTTCCATATCTTTTACCTCGCCGCGAACAGGAATCCGCGCCTCATCATTTCCCTTGCCTCGGGTATGTCGAAGATCTTTCTGTTGTGTCCGATCGAATTGTAATAGACTCTGCCCTTGCCCCACATTTTCGTGTACGCGACGGGGACGGTCACGACGCCGTTTGCGAAGTGATGTCCGTTGTCGACTTCAAAATCAGTCACGGCGACCACTCCCACGGCAGGATCGACGTGGATGTAGTACTGCTCGGAGGTCACTTCAAAATCGTTTATCCCTTGGACGAGAGGGCTTGCCGAAGCCTTTTTCATCCTCACTTTATACGTCACCTTGTCGCTTCCCGGTTGGGCGACCCACTGTGAGCCTGTCATGAACTGCCAATCGGTGCTGTTCCTGAACGCGTCGCACATACCGCCGTGGCATCCCGCGATCCCGACGCCGTTCGCGACGGCGCCGCAGACCGCGCTCTCGGCTTCTCTTTCGAGAGTTCCCATCGTCCAGATCGGAACGATCAGATCGTACTGCTCGGGATCGTTTTTGAAGGCGTCGAGAGTGTTTGAGGTGACGACTTCGAAATCCTCTTTTTTCAGAATGTCTTCGAAAACGTCCTTGACTCCCTCGGGATCGTGTCCGGCCCAGCCGCCGTAGACTATAAGAGCTTTTTTCATTTGCAGGTTCTCCTTTTCTTTTTGTGAGACCATTATACATTTCATTTCAGGATTTGTAAATGGAAAATGACTATTTAGACCGGAAAAAGTCTGAATTTTTACCCATCCTGAAGACTCAGGCAAAAAAGAGCCCCTCCGCTCTGTGCAGAAGGGCTCGCAAAGCGTCTCAGACGCCTTTTTTGGATCTGTCGATCTTTTCGAGATCGGAGAAGTTGTGAGTCGGGACGAGACCCGGGATGGGCATGATCTTCTCGCTGATGGCGTCGATGATCCAGTCGGCCTGCGGGAAGAAGTGGCTCTCGAGTTCGAATGCGGGAGTGATCCAGTTTCTCGATCCGAGAACGACCGGAGGACCGTCGAGGTAGTCGAAGCAGAGCTCCGCGATGTTGGAAGCCATGTCTCTCATGACGGAGTTTCTCTCGCAGGCGTCGCCGACAATGAGGATCTTACCGGTCTTCTTGACGCTCTCGATGACCTTCTCGTAGTTGAAGGGAACGATGCTTCTGGTGTCGATGATCTCGGCGGAGATGCCGTACTTCTCTTCGAGGGTCTTGGCGGCGTCGAGTGCTCTGTAGAGGACGGCGCCGATCGTGAGGATCGTGACGTCCTTACCGACCTTCTTGACGTCGGGTTCGCCGAACGGGATCTCGTAGTATCCCTCGGGAACGCCGCCCTCGTGGAACTGTTCGCCCTTGTCGTAGATCCTCTGGCTCTCGAAGAAGATGACCGGATCCGTTCCGGCGAGAGCGGAGTTCATGAGGCCCTTCGCGTCGTAGGGAGTGGAGGGGAACACGACTTTCAGACCGGGGATGTGAGCGGTCAGAGCCGTCCAGTCCTGGCTGTGCTGAGCGCCGTACTTGGAACCGACGGAAACTCTGAGCACGACGGGCATCTTGAGGATGCCGGCGCTCATGGACTGCCATTTGCTGAGCTGGTTGAAGATCTCGTCTCCGGCGCAGCCGATGAAGTCGGCGTACATCAGCTCGGCTATCGCGCGTCCGCCCGCCATGGCGTAACCGACGGCGCTGCCGACGATCGCGCCCTCGGAGATCGGGGCGTTGAAGAAGCGGTCGTAGGGGAGAGCTTCGGTCATGCCGCGGTAAACGGCGAATGCTCCGCCCCAGTCACGATTGTCCTCGCCATAGGCGATAGTGGTGGGATCGGTGTAGAAGCTGTGCATGATCGCTTCGAAGATACCGTCGCGGATGTTGTAGGTCTTGAGCTTGCTGTAGGGCTTTCCGTTCTCGTCGAATGCCCAGCGGCTCTTGCCCTTTATAGCCTTGACGCGGGAGTTCTCTTCGAGAGGCATGAGAACGTCAGGCTTTCTGTCGTCGAACTTCTCGACCTTGGTGTTGGAGAACATGAGGTCTGCGATCAGGTTGGGATCGGCGTCCAGATCCATTCTCGGGGAGACCTTGTCGTCGATGGCGAGCTTTATGATCTTGGTCATGCGTTCCCTGATGGAAGCGCGGATCTCTTCGAGCTGAGCCTTGGAAGCGATCTTGCCCTTGACGAGCTTGGCGCCGAAGGCTTCGATGACGTCCTCTTCCTTCCAGGCTTCGATCTCCTCGGGAGTGCGGTAGGTGGAGGAGTCGGAGGGGGAGTGACCGGAGATCCTGTAGGTGACGACGTCGAGGAGAGCCGGACCCTTGCCTTCGAGAAGGAGGGCTTTCTTTCTCTTGTAGGCGTCGATGACCGCGAGCGGATTGTATCCGTCGACTCTTTCGGCGTGCATCTGGTTGGGAGTGACGCCGACGCCCATTCTGGCGGCGAAGTGATAGGCCATTGTCTCGCCGTAGGTCTGACCGCCCATGCCGTAGAAGTTGT
>JAFTEP010000282.1 GCA_017453605.1 Clostridia bacterium | reverse complement strand
GCCAAAGCGAAGACGAAAACAAAACGCCGTTATTGCGGCGATTCACAGTAATTCACAGTTAAGAGATCATCATTTGTATAAAGGCGGAAAATGAAAGTATTGTTTGTTTGCACCGGCAACACCTGCCGTAGCCCGATGGCTGAATATATCGCGCGGGACGAAGCCGAAAAAAGAGGGATCGACGCGGTGTTTTCCTCCGCGGGGCTCTTCCCCGGATCGCGGCTCAGCTCCGGCGCGAGAGCCGCGATAAAAAAACTCACGGGAATTGACGCCTCTCACGATCCGCGCCCCGTCACAAACAAAGACTTTGAGCAAGCCGATCTTGTGATCGGCATAAGCTCTTCCCACGCCGGCGCGATCAGAAACCTTTTCGGCGACAGAGAGGGTCTTATCAGTATGCCCGAAGATATACCCGATCCCTTCGGATGTGACGACGAAGAATATTTAGCCTGCGCGGAAAAGATAAAAGAAGGAATAATAAAGCTGTTTGAAGACGGTATAATACACTGAAAATATGATAGAAAAAAACAACATCGAACTGAAGACCCCGCGGAGTGCGGACGATGCGGAAGCGATCATGGCGCTCGAAAAGGAGAACTTTTCTTCGCCGCTGAACGCGCCCGCGGTCGCGTATCTCGTGCAGGACGAAAGCTGCGTCGCGGCGTATCTCGACGGAGAGCTCGCCGGGTACGCCGCGTTTCTGAAAGGTCCCTTTTCCTGCGAGATCATGCGGATCGCGGTGAACAAAAAGTTCAGACGGCGCGGGATCGGCAGGGCGATGCTGCGGGCGCTCGAAGAAAAGGCGAAGGGCTTCGGCTCGGAAAGCCTGCAGCTGGAAGTCAGAAGCAAAAACACGGCGGCGCTCGCGCTCTACGAGAGTGTCGGTTTTATGAGGGTCGGTCTGAGAAAGGGCTACTACCGCGATCCCGCGGACGACGCGGTGCTGATGGAACTTGATCTGACCGGGAAATGCGTTTACGACGCAAGAGTGAACTGATCGAATGAGAAAAACGGGAAAGAATAAATGAAGATCCTCGCAATCGAATCCTCCTGCGACGAGACCGCGGCGGCGGTCGTGGAGGACGGCAGGAAAGTCCTGTCGAACGTCGTGAACTCTCAGATAGAGATCCACAAAAAATACGGCGGGGTCGTCCCCGAGATCGCCTCCCGCGCGCACACCGAGGCGCTCTGCCCGGTCGTGAGCGGCGCGCTCGAAGAGGCGGGTCTGACGCTTGAAAAGATCGACGCGCTCGCGGTGACCTACACTCCCGGGCTCGTCGGCGCGCTTCTTGCCGGAGTCAGCTTCGCGAAGGGACTGAGCCTTGCGTCGGGTCTGCCTTTGATCCCGGTCAACCACATGAGAGGGCACATCGCCGCGCTTTACCCCGCGCATCCCGAGCTCGAGCCGCCGTTTTTCGCGCTCGTGCTCTCGGGCGGACACACCGAGATCGTGAAGGTCAACGGCTACACCTCGTTCGAGCTGCTCGGGGCGACCGCGGACGACGCGGCGGGCGAGTGCTTCGACAAGACGGCGAGGGTGCTCGGGATCGGCTATCCCGGCGGGAAGGAGCTCGATATGCTCTCCGGCTCGGGAAACGCCCGAAACTGTCCGCTGCCGCCGCCGATCATCAAATCGAGCGAGTTTGATTTCAGCTTTTCGGGGCTGAAGACCGCCGTGATAAATCTCGTCCACAACGCCGAGCAGAAAAACGAAGTCCCCGACAAGGCGGACGTCGCCGCCGGCTTCACGAAGGCGGTCTGCGCGGGGATAGAAGACAGGATGACAAATCTTTTCGACAGGTATGAGGTCAAAAAGCTCGGGCTCGTCGGCGGAGTCGCCGCGAACAGCTCGGTCAGAAAAACGCTCGACGCGATCTGCCGCAAAAGAGGCGCGGAGTTTTTCGTGCCGCCGGTCTCGCTCTGCGGGGACAACGGCGCGATGATCGGAGCCCAGGCATACTACGAATACCTCGACGGCAATCTCGCCGACGGCGCTCTCAACGCCGTCCCCTCGGGAGAGCTGTAAAAATAAATCATTCGGGAAACGCAAATGGAAAAATATATCACGATCGTCGGCGCGAGGGAAAACAACCTCAAGAATGTCGACGTCAGGATCCCCAGAGACAAGCTCGTCGTCTTCACCGGGCTTTCGGGCAGCGGAAAGACGAGCCTCGCTTTCGACACCATCTACGCCGAGGGTTACCGCCGCTTCGTCGAGAGCCTTTCGTCCTACGCGAGGCAGTTTCTGGGTCAGCTCGACAAGCCCGACGTAGACAGGATAGACGGACTGAGCCCCGCGATAAGCATAGACCAGAAGACGACCTCGCGCAACCCGCGCTCCACTGTCGGCACGGTCACGGAGATCCACGACTACCTGAGACTTTTATACGCGCGCATCGGCATCCCGCACTGCCCCGTCTGCGGAAAAGAGATCAAGGGACAGACCGTCGATCAGATCGCGGACCGCATCCTTGCGCTCGACGAGGGGACGAGGATCCTGCTTCTGGCGCCCGTTGTGAGAGAAAAAAAGGGCAGACACGAGAAGATCTTCTCCGACGCACAGAAAAACGGCTTCTCGAGAGTCAAGGTCGACGGGGAGCTGAGAGAGCTCGACGAGGAGATAGAACTCGACAAGAACAAGAAGCACACCGTCGAGATCGTCGTCGACAGGCTCGTCATCAAGCCGGGGCTGGAGACCCGGCTTTCCGGCTCGCTCGAGACCGCTCTCAAGCTCTCCGATGGGATCATCACGGTCGAGCTCGCGGACCTTCCCGAAAACGATCCCGGAAAATATATCACGATGAGCCAGAACTACGCCTGCGAGGAGCACAACGTCTCCATCGGCGAGCTTTCCCCGAGGATGTTCTCGTTCAACAATCCCTACGGCGCCTGTCCCGACTGCGCCGGGCTCGGGATGAAAAGGGTGATAAGCGCCGAAAAGGTCATCCCGGACAGAAGCCTCTCCCTGAGG
>JAFTEP010000281.1 GCA_017453605.1 Clostridia bacterium | reverse complement strand
GCGGAATACGATAAGCTCTCCGAACAGGAACAGTATCTCAAGCACTCCGCTCTGTCTCATGCCGAGAAAGAGGCGAACGACGCTCTGCTCGATGTCGTGAACATTACAGGCGCGCTCATTCTTCATAAAGATTATTCCGAGGTCACATCGATATTCGAAAAGAAGTATCAGTTTGCGAAAAAACGTCGCAATCTTATCTTAAAAAAGAAAAAGATCTTAGTCCGCCGCGAGGATCGCGCTTTCAATAACAAGTCAACCGAGTCGCTCGATAATAAGATCAGAGAGATCGACGTAAACGTAGAGGCGCTCAATTCTCAGCTGGCAGACGTTGACCAAAAGATCGAAAAGATGCGCGCGTCGCACAGCCAGGACCCGAACTATCATAGATACGATTCTTTGTTTGACGATGGTATCGACCTCGCCAGGCTGAGTTATCCAGAGATCCGTCTCCTTAGAAGCGATCTGCAGATCGTTTTTCAGGACCCGTATTCTTCTCTCAATCCGAGAATGACCGTCGGGCAGATCATAGGCGAGGGGCTCAAAGCGCACAATATCTATAGGAAAAACAACGCAAGGATGCAGGAATATATCCTCAAAGTTATGGACGACTGCGGTCTTCAGTCATATTTTCTGCACAGATTCCCTCATCAGTTCTCCGGCGGACAGCGTCAGCGTATCAGCATCGCACGTGCCCTCGCGGTCAGGCCGAAATTCGTCGTTTGCGACGAGGCCGTGTCCGCCCTTGACGTTTCGGTTCAGTCCCAGATAATCAATCTGCTTCAGGATCTCCGCGAAAAGCAGGATCTTACGTATCTTTTCATTACGCACGACCTGTCTGTCGTGAAGTATATTTCCGACAGGATCGGCGTTATGTATCTCGGCAATATCGTGGAGCTTGCAGAGTCCGGGAAGATCTTCGCAAAGCCGCTTCATCCGTACACTCGTGCCTTGATAGACGCGATCCCCACGACCGACCCTGATGCGAGCAAAGAGCTTCAAGTCCTCGAGGGCGATATCCCCAGTCCCGTAAATCCGCCTTCGGGGTGCAAATTTCACACGCGTTGTCGCTATTGCACTGATATTTGCAAACACGTAGTACCCGACTGGCGCGAGCTTGAGCCGGATCATTTCGTGGCGTGCCATCACCCGCTTGACGGCGAGACCGAGCAGGAAGAGGATGGGAAGGACAACTGACGGTTCGCATCTGTCCGCATAAGGACGGCGGACTACGGATCGGAGGCGAAAATGTTATTTCAGAAAAGGCTCGACAGAGCTCGCGAGGTACAGCGAAGGCTGAGAGGACTTGATGACGAGGCCGAAAAAAAAGAAAGCGTGTCAGAAGAAGATCCCCTTTATCCAACGGAGACGGACGTCGCCGTAGAAAGCGAGTCGGAAGAGCCTGCCGAAAAACGTCGTTTTTTCAAAAGAAAAAAACGAAAAAAGGCTGACCAAGGACTGGAAACCGAAAAGGGCGATATTCCCGCTATGATGCTTTCGGCTCTCTATACCCTTGTGCTGCCTGCCGCCGGTATCTTGATTGTTTTTGTGTTGTTGACGATGCTTCTTTTCAGACTGTTTTGAAAAACCGTAATTATCCAGTCACATCTATAAAGAAAACCAGGACGCCACTTAAGTGGCGTCCTGGTTTTCTTTATACTGATTTCGGTCCGCGAGCGAGCTGAGATACTCCTCGCGCGTCAACTCGAGATGAACGACCCCGTCGGACGTTCCAACCTCGCAGAAGCCGATCGCTTTGTGTACGTGATACGCCGCTTCCCGCGCCGTTTCGAAATCGTTGTTGAGACGGGGGATCCCGTCGATCCTGAAGGCTCGGTCCGCGAGCAGACGGAGCCCCTCTTTTGCGTATCCTTTTCCGCGTTCCGGAGCGTAGATCACGATGCCCATATCGTAACGCTTTCCGTCGCGGCTTTTGTGATAATTCACGTCGCCGACGAAAGCGCCGTCCGATACGCGCTGAAGAAAGGCGTAAAAGCGCTCGGGCTCGCGGCCGATCCAGCCCGAGAGCAGATCTTCCCATTCGGATTCCGGGTCCGGGATGCACCCGTCCGGCGGGAACCACGGCGCGTTGTACGCCATGGTGGCGGGATCGGTCATCATTTTCACGTAAAAACGGCCGTCCTCGGGACGGGGGATATAAAGGCGAAGTGATGGGGTCAT
>JAFTEP010000280.1 GCA_017453605.1 Clostridia bacterium | reverse complement strand
CGTCCTCGACGCCGACGTCTACGGCCTCGGAAAGCTCTCCAAGCCCGCGAACAGCTTCGCTTTGAAGTACCTCGAGAAAAAACAGCGCGATATATATTCCGCGATCTCTTCCGTTCCCCGCTTTTTCACGCTCTCGCCCTTTTCCGAGACCGCCCGCCTCTGCGACGGCTTCATCGACAGGAGAGTCAAGATGGGAGAGGGCTGGCTTTTAAGCGCCGAAATGCTTGAACTGTCTCACGCCGGAGTGGACAATATCGTCTGCGCCCAGCCCTTCGGCTGTCTGCCGAACCACATCTGCGGCAAGGGCGTCGCAAAGCAGATCACGGAGGAGCGCCCGGGAATGAACGTGGTCGCGATCGACTACGATCCCGGAGCCACACAGGTCAATCAGGAAAACCGCCTCAAGCTCATGCTCGCCGCGGCTTTCCGGAATATAAAAGCCAAAGGCGTCAAGGAGAAGTCAAAATGATAAACGACATCGAAAAGATCCTCGTCTCCGAGGAGGAGATCGACAGCATCGTCAGGCGCATCGCCGCCCTCATCGACCGCGACTATTCCGTCCCCGGCTCGAAGCTCGTCCTGCTGTGCATCCTGAAGGGCTCGGTCGTCTTCATGGGCGACCTCATGAAGCGAATCAAGGTCCCGGTCGAGATCGACTTCATGCGCGTCTCGTCCTACGGCGGCTCCACCGTCTCCGGCGGCAGAGTGAACATAGTCATGGATATCTTCCGCAAGGATCTCGACAAGTGCGATATCCTCATCATCGAGGACATCATCGACTCCGGCAGGACGCTCTCGTATCTTGTGGACTATCTCAGACTCAAGGGCGCCAAGAGCGTGCGCACCTGCACCCTTCTCGACAAGCCCTCGCGCAGACAGGTCGATTTCAGCGCCGATTACGTCGGCAAGATCATCCCCGACGAATTCGTCGTCGGCTACGGTCTCGACTACGACGAGCGCTACCGCGCGCTTCCCTACGTCGGCGTGCTGAAGCCCGAGGTCTACGGCAAAAACTGATTTTTTGTGTTTTTTGGCTTTTTTCGCAAATTTTCTGAAAAGAGCCTTGAATAGTTCGGCGCGTTGATGTATAATCAAATAATAACAAAAAGAAAGCTTCCCGAACAATGTTCAGAAAACTTATCTACATTTTTTTGATCTCCATGGTCCCGATCATCGAGCTTCGCGGTGCGATCCCTCTGGCGAGCACCGAGATCGGCGGTCCCCAGGTCGAATTCTGGCTGGCGGCTCTGGTCGCCATCGCCGGGAACTTCCTTCCGGCTCCGTTTCTGATGATCTTCCTCGACAAACTCATCGAGATCTTCTCCAAGACCAAGCTCCTCGGACCTCTCGTCAGACGCTTCGTCGAAAAGGCTCAGGATAAGGCGGCGAAGATCGGCAGATACGAGCTTCTCGGTCTTATGCTGATCGTCGCGATCCCGCTCCCCGGCACGGGCGCCTGGACGGGCTCTGCGGTCGCCTCCATCCTCAAGCTCCCGAGGAAAAGATCGCTTTTCATGATCTTTCTCGGACTCATTATCAGCGCGTCAGTCATGGTCGTTATCTCATACTGCCTGCCCGATCTTTTCGTCAGACTTTTCAGCCGCAGTTGATCGAATAAATTCACCAAGTGAAAGGAAACGTACGATGAAAAAGTTCTTTACCTCCGAATCCGTTACCGAAGGACATCCCGACAAGATCTGCGACCAGATCTCCGACGGCGTCCTCGACGCGATACTCTCTCAGGACAAGACCGCGAGAGTCGCCTGCGAGACCGCAGTGACCACCGGCCTGATCCTCGTCATGGGTGAGATCACCACCGACGCCCGCTTCGACGTCCAGCAGATCGCCCGCGAGACAGTGAGAAAGATCGGCTACGACCGCGCGAAGTTCGGCTTCGACTGCGACACCTGCGCCGTCATCAGCTCGATCCACCGTCAGTCGCCGGATATCGCGATGGGCGTCGACAGACTCGGCGCCGGCGATCAGGGAATGATGTTCGGCTTCGCCTGCAGCGAGACCCCTACTCTGATGCCTCTCCCGATCTTCCTGGCGCACGAGCTCGCCAAGAAGCTCACCGCCCTCAGAAAGGACGGCACTCTCCCGTATCTGAGACCGGACGGAAAGACTCAGGTCACCGTCGAATATGACGACGGCAAACCCGTCAGAGTCGACACCGTCGTCGTCTCCTCTCAGCACAGTGCCGACGTCGAGCAGGAGACCATCCGCGCGGACGTCATCCGCCGCGTCATCGCCGATACGATCCCCGCCTCCCTCATGGACGGCGACACCAAATTCCTTGTCAATCCGACCGGACGCTTCGTCGTCGGCGGACCCCACGGCGACAGCGGACTGACCGGCAGAAAGATCATCGTCGACACCTACGGCGGCTACGGCAGACACGGAGGCGGCGCGTTCTCCGGCAAGGACCCCACCAAGGTCGACCGCTCCGCGTCATACGCCGCAAGATACCTCGCCAAGAACGTCGTCGCGGCGGGTCTCGCCGACAAGTGCGAGGTCCAGATCGCATACGCCATCGGCGTCGCTCAGCCCGTGAGCGTTCTCGCCGACACGTTCGGCACCGGCAAGGTCGCCGACGATCTCATCGCCGACGCTCTGAAAAAGCTCGTCGATCTCTCTCCCGCCGGCATCATCGACCGCCTCGACCTCAGACGCCCGATCTATCAGCAGACCGCCGCCTACGGCCTCATGGGCAGGGAAGACCTCGCCCTCCCGTGGGAGAACCGCGATCTCGCCCCCGAACTCAAAAAAGAATTCGGCTTCTGATATCCCGCAAACGCCTATCCCGCCCCTCCGTCCCCGGAGGGGCGGTTCGTTTTTTGTCTCGCTTGCCGCCGACGGCCGGGGTCTCCGCTCCTTGGATCCCCGCAAGGGGACCGGCCCCCTTGACACCGGGAGTTTTGGGTGTTATTTTTGGCTTTCACCGACGCTTTGGCGTCGGCGATGGGAACGGAGTGTTAAAAGGCAGCGGCGTCCCCTCATCAGTCAGCGG
>JAFTEP010000279.1 GCA_017453605.1 Clostridia bacterium | reverse complement strand
TTCAAGGCAGTACGCTCTGACGAGAGGCGACGGGCGGTACATCTTGTAGAAGCTTCTTATCTCCTCGGGGATCTCGAAGAACGGCGTCGTGTCGTCGAGCTCCTGCTGGATAAGCTCGTCGCAGAAGACGGGAGAAAGCTCCTCCGCCTTCATCGGCTCGTGCGTTCCGGGGTTGAGAAGCGGCGCCGGCTTGTTCTTCATATCGGCGCGGAGGTTGTACCATGCCTTCGGCATCTCATCTTCGTTCAGATAAATTTTGTAGGGGATTTCCTGATTTGACATTTTAATGTCCTCCTTTTTTCCGGGACGGGAAATAAAAAACCCGCCCCTGCAATAATGATTGCCGGGACAGGAGTTATCCTGCGGTGCCACCCTGCTTGACGCTGTGCGTCCACTCATGCGTACTGATATACGCGGACCTTTAGTAACGGAGGGTCATACTCCGGCTCGAATACTCGGTCGCCCTTTCCTCTCGCCCTCGGAAGTCCATTCACCCGGATCCGGTCTGCCGCTTTCCACCAGCCGCGGCTCTCTTTAAGACTTTTCCCGAACTACTACTCTTCCTCATCGGTTTACTGTATTCTATCACCGCAAATGCGGTTTGTCAAGTACTTTTTTCAAAAAAATAAATGTTTTCGTCCGTTCGATGACGCCCTTAAATAAGTTTATAAAATAAAGTAATTATTTTTTCCGAAACTATGGTATTTTCGAGGAAAATATGATAAAATTTAATCAGATTATTAATCGGAGGTCAACATGGGAAGAAAGATCAACGTAACGATTTGGAACGAATACAGACACGAGAAGACTGACGACAAGGTAAAGGCTCTCTATCCGGACGGTATACACGCTTATCTCAAGAGCGTGCTCGACTGCGACGAACTGAACATCACCCTCGCCGCGCTCGACGACCCGGAATGCGGTCTTTCAGACGAAGTTCTTAACAACACGGACGTCCTCGTCTGGTGGGCGCACATGTGCCATCACGAGGTGCCGGACTCCGTTGCCGAGCGCGTGCGCGACAGAGTTTTCGCCGGGATGGGGCTTATCCTTCTCCACTCCGCTCACTACTCAAAGGTGATACAGAAGGTCGTCGGAATGACCGGTCACCTGACCTGGGGCGACGAGGTGAAAGAGGTCGTATGGAACATAAACCCGACCCATCCGATCGCCGCGGGCGTGCCGACCCACTTCATTCTGCCGAAGGAAGAGATCTACAGCGAGCCCTTCCAGATACCGGAGCCGGACGAGCTGATCTTCATCGGCTGGTACGAGACCGGACACGTCTTCAGAAGCGGCTGCACGTGGCGCCGCGGTTACGGAAAGGTCTTCTATTTCCAGCCCGGTCACGAGTCCGTCCCGACCTACTATGACAAGAACGTACAGAAGATAATAAAGAACGCGATCTTTTGGGCGGCTCCCGCGCACGGCGAGGGCTACCGTCTGCAAAGCGGCTCGCCTTACATCGGCGGAAGCTTCGTGCCGGACGGCGAGGTCGAGTGCTTCAATCTCTGATTTTCAGCTTTATCCCTTGAATTATTCCGTATCTCATTGTATAATGTAATTACAAAAAATTTACATAAGGAGAAACTGTTATGAAAAAATGGATCTGCCCCGTTTGCGGTTACGTTCACGAAGGTGACACACCGCCCGAATCATGCCCCGTTTGCAAAGCTAAAGGCGAAAAGTTCATCGAGCAGAAAGAGGAAAAGGTCTGGGCTGCGGAGCACGTCGTAGGCGTAGCGCAGGGCGCACCCGAGGAGATCTTGAACGGTCTTCGCGAAATGTTTGCCGGTGAGTGCTCCGAGGTCGGTATGTACCTCGCAATGAGCCGTGTCGCTATCCGTGAAGGTTATCCCGAGATCGGCGCTTTCTTCGAGAAAGCTGCCATGGAGGAAGCTTGGCACGCGGCGCACTTCGCAGAGCTTCTCGGCGAGGTCGTCACGGACAGCACAAAGAAGAATCTCGAGCTCAGAGCGGACGCCGAGTACGGCGCAACAAAGGGACGCGCCGACCTTGCGAAAAAGGCTAAAGAGCTGAACCTCGACGCGATCCACGACATCGTTCACGAGATCGGCCGCGACGAAGCAAGACACGGAAAAGGCT
>JAFTEP010000278.1 GCA_017453605.1 Clostridia bacterium | reverse complement strand
TCCGAACTGTCGGGCAATAATTTTCAATCGGGCGTTCTTGCGGGGATCGGATTTCCGCTGATGTTGATCGTGTGCGTCGTTCTGGCGCGGAGAATGAATAAGAGAACGACGGATGGAATTATATAGACAAATTCCGGTTTGTCGAAGAAAAAATCAGGAATTAAAATGATAATCATAGGAGGTATTTGAGATGAGAATTGCAGTCACTTACGAAAACGGCGAGGTGTTCGGTCATTTCGGACACACGGAACAGTTCAAGCTTTACGACGCCGAAGACGGCAAGATCATTAAAGAAGAGATCGTATCGACAAACGGCTCGGGACACGGCGCGCTGGCGGGGTTTTTAGCCGATAACGGCGTTGACGCGCTGATCTGCGGCGGTATCGGTATGGGAGCGCAGAACGCGCTGACGGCGGCGGGGATACGCTTCTACGCCGGAGTGACCGGCTCGGCTGACGCGGCGGCAAAGGCGCTCGCCGAAGGAAAACTCCGCTTCGATCCCGACGCGCGCTGCGATCACCACGAGCATCACGACGGCGATTGCTCTCATGAGCACTGCGCAGATCATCACTGCGAGGGAAACTGAGATAAAAACATAATCGAACTCTGACAAAAAAACAAAACCGTCGTAAACCTAAAATGCTCGGGAGGATACGGATGAAACGGCTGTTCGGCTTTTTCAAAAAGCATTTTCTTCTTTTGAATCAGTCTATCTACGTTGGGGAGAAATACGAAAAGAACCTCTACGCGATCGGCTGGTTCGGCATAATCGGCTTCGCTTTCGGCTGTCTTATGTCGCTCATGAACATCCTGCAGCACAAGGGCTTCGTGACCTATACGACAGTCGTCGTCGCCGTGATCGGCGCTTTGATCTTCCTTTTCGCGAGAGTGTTCAAAAAAAGAAACGCCGCCGTGATCTGCGCCCTTTTACTAAGCATTTTCGTTTTCAGCTACTACGCCATAAGCGGCGCGAACGAGGGGTTTGCGATACTCTGGACCCTGCTTGTCCCGATGGCGATATCTTACTTTATGGGCGTCAGGCACGGGATACTGCTGTCGGTATATTTTGAGATCTTAGTTATCGTTTTGTTTTACACTCCCCTGCGCGCGAACTTCACTGAGTTTTATACCGAGACCTTTATGAACCGTTTCCCGATCATCTATCTCTGCATACTGATGGTGACGACCGTTTCAATGACGCAGTATCACGAGAGCGCTCTCGTGGAGATCGAATATACCAACAGGCTGAACGCCGAGGTGGAAAAACAGACGAAAGTCGCCGTTGAACAGAGCAGGGTCGCGACGGAACGCGCCGGGCAGCTTTTGAAGCTTTCCGAAGAAATGGTGCAGACCCTCGCGATGACGATCGACGCCAAGGACAAATACACGAACGGTCATTCCTTCCGAGTGTCGGAATACGCCGTAAAACTCGCGGGACGGCTCGGCTGGAGCGACGAGAAACTGCACGCCCTTGAGCGCGAGGCGCTTCTGCACGACATCGGAAAGATCGGGATCCCCGACGCGGTGCTGAACAAGCCGGGAAAGCTGACCGAAGAAGAGTTTGAGACGATCAAGGGGCATACCACCATCGGAAAGAAGATCCTCGACGGCGTCGAAGGTATGAAAAGCGAGGCGGACGCGGCGGCTTACCATCACGAGCGCTACGACGGCAAAGGCTATCCGGATGGGCTCAGGGGAGAGGATATCCCGGAGCACGCGCGCATCATAAGCATCGCCGACGCCTTTGACGCCATGCGCTCGGACAGAGTTTACCGCAAGGGGCTGGACGACGACACTATCCGCCGTGAGCTGGTGAACGGCTCCGGAAAACAGTTCGATCCCAAGCTTCTGAAGGTCTTTCTGGAGATGTTCAACGAAGGCGCGCTGTAAACATAAAAAGCCGGAACGCTCCCGGCAAAAAGGAGTTTACGGAGGTAAAACCAATGGATAAAGACCGCACGGTTTTCAGCGACGGGCGTTACGTTCTCGGAGAAAAAAACGGGCTTTGTTTTTTGAACATAAACGGCGAAGAATACACTTTGACGTGCCATCCTTACGAGCCGTGTCTTTATATCACGGACAAAAACAAAAACATGAGCGCCGTGCACAATTCGTTCGATCCCTGCTCCGTTCTGGAGCGCTTCGAAAACGGGGAAACCGTCACTTCGATCACCGGGTTTGAATACGACGCGGCCGATTTCTGCCGCATGGTCGAATACGCGGCTCGCATGGGAGACGTTCAGATCGACGACGCGGAAAAGGTGTTTCGCGGCAGAGAAAAAAAGAAAGCTCCCCCTCCGGCAAACAAAGCAAAGGAAAAAGAAAAGACTGAATCCGGCGATACTTCACCGCGTCCGGAATACGGGAAGATCATAGATACCGATCCCGCTTACGACGTAATAGAAGAATATCCCGACAGCGAGACAGAATTCTGCCTCGTGGCAAACGCTCATAACGAGAAGGGCTTAAACGCGCATCGGAACGCGCTTTTGTGTGCGAGCAGGAAGCTCTTTTTCGACGGAGAAGAGGCGATCTGGCGTTTTGATATCGGCAAAGCGGAGGGCAGAAAAACAGGCGTCGATTCACTTTTTGCCCCGGTCGAAAAAAACGGGGGACTCAATTACCGCAAGGCGTTTCTCGAGCCGCCGCACACGAACGCTTACACGGACGCCGACTTTGACAGAATAAACGCCGCCCTTTTCCCGAACGGAACGGATTCTCTTGAAGTCTATGAGTGGTCGACGGACTGGTCGGAATATTTCGACGAGGGACACGAATGGTGGGGCGCGCTGTGCCTGACCGTTTACGACAGAACGCTCGACCGCTTTGCCGTCATCATGGCGTCTGCGACGGACTGAAAACTGTCACAAAAAAGCGGGATTATTCGGGGAAGCATACATGATGAAAGCAATAAAACTGTTCGGCGGGATCGAGCCGGCCCGGCCGAAGCTGATAATTGCATCTGTTGCCCCCGGAGAGAAGACCGAATCTGACGTTCATACAGAACGCGACACCTACTATATAAAAGAAAGAACACCGGAAACGGCAGATCGGGATCCGTGAGGCAAAAAATGATAAAGCTTGATACAGAGCGCCTGAAAATATACACGGCGTCACGCGATGAAATGCAAGAGATCATCGACTCTCAGACCGACGGGGTACTGAAGACCGCATACCGCCAGATGCTTCAGGGGGCGTCGGAGCATCCGGATCAATGGGAGTGGTATGCGATATGGATAATCGAGAATAAAGAGGGATCGAAGGTCGGGGATCTGTGCTTCAAAGGACTGAACGAAGACGGATCGGCGGAGATCGGATACGGGATCTCGACAGAGTTCCGGGGACGCGGATACGCGGCAGAAGCGGTAGGCGCGGCGGTATCCTGGGCGCTGGATCAGCCCGGGGTGAGGCGCGTGGAGGCGGAAACCGGACCCGACAACACGGCTTCTCAGCGGGTGCTTGAAAAATGCGGCTTCGTTCCCGCCGGAACGACCGGCGAAGAGGGGCCGAGATTCATAAAGGCGCTTTGACAAATACTGAAACCGAGATAAGGAAGAAAAACGGGATGAGCTTACTCGATCATGAGTTTGACACGGAATACGATCTGTCACTTTCGGCGTGGGGCGAGGGCAGATTTTCAGAGAGCGATCTGCTTTATTTCCAAAAGCCGGACGCGATCATGGAAGAATACTTAAAGAAGCACGGCCGCTATCCGGGGAGCATTTCTTTTTTGATAAAAGATTCGCGCGGATTCGGCAGCGAAACCGGTTTCACCGGCATAGATACGGCGTTTCTTGAAAAACTCGCAACGCTCAAAGAACTGATCCTGCCGGATACTATCACTCATATCGACCTCACGGCGACGCTTGAAAAGATCCTCAGGGATAACGATACGCTGATACGCGGTCCGTTCGATTCTTTTGCCGAAAGCTTTGCAAAGGAGAACTCTCTGCGATTTCGTCCCGCCGACTTCGTATTCGCGGACTTTGAAGACGCGCGCTGGCACGAATTCACCGAGATGACGCTGATCTTCAAACGCAACGGCGGCGTTGAAATAAAAGAATCTTCCTCGTCCCCCGGCTCGAGCGCAGGGAACACTTTCGGCGGCAGTTTCACACATTCTTTGCCTCGCGATTTTTACTTGATACAGACCGCCGAAGAGATCGCGGAAAAGTTCGACGAAAACACGCGTGAAGCGATACTATCTGAC
This sequence comes from Clostridia bacterium, assembly GCA_017453605.1. Taxonomy (GTDB): domain Bacteria; phylum Bacillota; class Clostridia; order Oscillospirales; family SIG627; genus SIG685. The sequence goes on along the minus strand of JAFTEP010000278.1, from coordinate 2,983 downwards.
GGCAGGCTCGCCGCCTTCATCGAAAAGCTGAAAACGCACGGATTTTACCGCGATAAAAACTGACTGGATATGCTCCCGACAGATCCGGGGGCGCAAAGGACGGCGAAAATATGAGCATAGAGGAAAAAGCGTTCAACAGGAAGAGATTTGTGCCGGACTCGATGCTCGCGTTCGGTTTTGAAAAAACGGACGGCGCTTTCCGCTATGAAGGCGACTTTATGAACGGCGATTTTTCGGCGGCGCTGACCGTTTCGGAAAAGGGAGAGATCACCGGCTCGGTGATTGATAAAATGAACTGTGAAGAATACCGCCCGCTTCGCTCGGACTCTTTTCAGGGCGCATACGTCAACACGGTGCGCGCGGCTTATGAAGAATGGCTCGGAAAGATCGCGGCGGAGTGCTGTAAGGACGTGCTTTTTTCATCCGATCAGGCCAACAGGATCGCCGAAAGAATCGCGGAAACTTTCGGCGTCGGGTCGGATTATCCGTGGGAGCAGAGTCAGTATCAAAGTTACGGCGTGTTCAGACACGGCGACAACTCAAAATGGTTTGCGCTCATCATGAATGTGAAACGTCAGGTCCTTTTGAAGAACGGCGACGGGGACGCGGTTGACATAATAAATCTGAAAGCCGATCCCGAAAGGATCTCGGCGTTGACCGAACAGGCGGGCGTTTATCCCGCGTACCACATGAGCCGCAAATACTGGATCTCCGTCACGCTCGACGGCAGTCTGACCGACGAAGAAGTGATGGCGCTCGTGAAAGACAGTTTCAACCTGACTAAAAACAACAAAGCAAAAAAAAATAAAAGGAGAAACACAAAAATGAGCAAAGTTCTTGTTGTCACCTCCAGCCTGAGGGCAAAAAGCAACTCGGACATCCTCGCGGAGCGGCTGATCGCGGGGGCAAAAGACGCCGGGCACGAGGTGGAATGCGTCAGTCTGAAAGGAAAGACGATAAAATTCTGCATCGGCTGTTTTGCCTGCCAGAAAACGAAAAAGTGCTTACAGAAGGACGACGCGGTCGAGATCGCCGAGAAAATGAAAAACGCCGACACGCTCGTGTTCGTGACGCCGATCTACTATTACGAGATGAGCGGGCAGATGAAGACGCTTCTCGACAGGATGAATCCGCTCTATTCGTCCGACTACAGCTTCCGCAAGGTGTATATGCTCTCGGTCGCGGCGGACGACGCCAAAACCACTCCCGAAAAAGCCGTGAACGGCCTGCAGGGCTGGATCGACTGTTTTGAAAAAGCCAGACTTTGCGGCTCGCTGTTCTTCGGCGGGATCGACGGCGCGGGCGAAGCGGCGAATAGAAAAGAAGCGCTTGATGAGGCTTATGAGTTCGGGAAAGCGCTGGCATAACTGATCCTGTGCTTTTCGCTCACGGCGGCGGTATTCGCCGGATTCGCGGCAAAAGACGCAACGAAAACTTCAATTTGCTTTTTGGAGGCCGATCGAGGTCATCCCCCCTTGAAAAAGCCGATCGTTTGTGATAACATACAGGTAAAGGAGGATCACCGTTATGATCGCTGAACTGCATTTTCGTTCCGCCTGCCTCGATAAGGACACGGCGGCAAACGTCTTTTTGCCGGACAAGCTTCCTGCCGCGGACTGCCCCGTGGTGACTCTTCTGCACGGCATGCACGGAAATTACGATTCCTGGCTGCGCAAAACGCATCTGGAGACCGTTTTCCGCGGGCGCGATATCGCGATCCTGATGCCGGAGGGCGGCAACAGCTTTTATCAGGATATGAAATACGGCGAAAAGTATTTCACTTTCATCACCGAGGAATTCCCCGATCTGATGCGCCGCACCTTCGGCTTATCAGCAAAGCGGGAAAACAATTACATCGCGGGCCTTTCCATGGGCGGCTACGGCGCATTCCGCGCGGCGCTTCTGCTGCCGGAACGCTACGCCGGCGCCGCCAGTCTTTCGGGATCGCTGGATATGACCACACGCCTCAAGGACGTCCGCAAACACGCGAACGCCGTTCTCATCTGGGGCGAGGATTTCGAAAAGACAGTCCCGGGGAGCGATTCGGATCTGATTCATCTGATCCGCACCTTCCCCGCCGATAAACCCGCGCCGAAGCTCTTTTTCGCCTGCGGTACCCAGGACCCCCTCTATTACGCGCACGAAAATATGCGCGCCGCGCTGGAAGAAAGAAAGGACGTCTTTGATTTCGTCTGCGAGGAAGGACCCGGCGCTCACAACTGGGTCTTCTGGGACGCCTGGATAGAACGCGCTCTGAACGCGATCATCCGCTGAAACCGCATCCAAAAGCGACATACAAAAAAGTCAAGTACGATTTGCCGAATCGTACTTGACTTTTTTGTGATCCGTGTTATACTGCTGTCAGTTTGATAAGGAGGCTGTTCTGACGTTCATCGGCAGAGAAAGGGAGCTCGATTCCCTGAATAAGTTATATAACTCCGGCAAATCCGGATTTGTCGTTACGGTCGCCGCCGCGTGCGCTGCGTGTTTGGCGAGCAGTCCCGGTCCCGTCGCGATCTCCGACACCTTTTTGCCTTCGATCACCTCGGGGATACGCTCGTACATATAATCGCAGATCTTCTGATCCGCTTTCATCGCGCGCTTACAGATCGGCGCGTATAAGTCCCGCGTTTTCTTTTTCATAGTCAAACGCTCCACGCGGCGTTAGCCGACTGAAGCCGTGCCATATGACGGAAGAGACTGTTTTCGTCTTTCAGAAGCTCTTCCGGTCGGCCTTCCTCACAGACTTTGCCGTCCTTCAGCACAACGATCTTGTCCGCGCCGGAGACGGTGCGCATCCTGTGCGCGATGACGAGAACGGTCTTGCCGGAAAGCAGCCGCGAGAGCGCCTCCTGCACCTTCGTTTCGTTTTCCACGTCAAGCGAAGCGGTCGCCTCGTCGAGCAGGACGATGGGCGCGCCTTTTAATAATGCGCGGGCGATGGAGATGCGCTGACGTTCGCCGCCCGAAAGCTTTGCGCCGT
>JAFTEP010000027.1 GCA_017453605.1 Clostridia bacterium | reverse complement strand
GCTATTTTTCAGACCGTGGACGTAATCGACGGTTTCGCCCATTTATACTCCCTCTTTTCTTGAATCAGAATTGCTTTTTTTTATCTTTTTTATCTATTTTATCTATTACATATTTTCTGTCCGGTTATTGCCGGTCTACCAAAACAGGCGGCGCGACCGACAAAAACAGACCCGCGAAAGCGGCGGGTCTGTTACGTTCACTGAAAAATCAGTCGCTCATGAAGTCTTCGATCAGAGCTTTGAATTTTGCGGTGACGCTCGATTCCTTTGACTGCCAGAAGGACAGCAGATTGGAAGAGTTGTCGCGGCCTATCATATAGCGGAAGCCGAAGGACAGATCGTCGAGGACGGAGGAATAGATCATGCCGAAATTGAAGTTGCTGCCTTTGAGGATAAAGTCGTACATCTTTATATCCTTCTGGTTGTCGGCGTCGGTCCTGAGATAACGGTACTTCATGACGGTCTCGAAGTAGTTGGGAGCGACAGAGCGGTATGATTCCTCGTTCAGCTTCTCTAAAGTTGTGCCGACGAGGTCGACTTTGTTTCTGTCAATTACGTCTGCGGCGACCGCGAACGCGGAGTAGCTGTCGCCCTGGCTTGTGTAGTAAGCGTGCTGATCGGCGTCATACATCGGCATTGGCAGGATCCCGAAGTCGTCCGTCATATCGGTGAACGAGACCGCGGTTCCGATAACGTAAGCCACGAAGATCAGATTCCCGTTGATGAACTTGTTTCTTATCATAAGTTCGGCTTCGCCGTTGTTGTAGAAGGCGGCGTTGTAGAGAACGCCCGCGCAGTCCTTGTTGAAGCTGTAGATCTTGTTTATCGCGCCGACGCTTCTTTCGGAGTAGTAGTCGAGATAGGGCACTCCGTTTTCATCCGTGCGGGTTATGCGGGCGTCCATTCCGTACTGGAAGGAGTTCGACGGGATCGGACCGGACCAGGTGCTCGCGAAAGCGTAGAAGTCGCCGTCGCTGCGCTGACCGTCGCCGTCCGCGTCGTTGTAGACGTTCTTGCAGATCTCGGCGAACTTGTCGAAGGTCCACTGATAGTCCTCGACGAGCTTGTAAAGGCCATCGGTGCCGCCCCAGGCGCTAAGATGCTCGTCGGCGAGGCGCTTGTTGAAGAAGAGGCAGCCGGCGCTGGAATAGGTCGTGATCGCGAGGTCACCGGTCACGGTGTAGAGCTGTCCGTTCAGAGTGGCTTCCTCGACGTAGAACTGGTTCCACCAGGGCTTTGAAAGATCCATCGAGGATTTTTCCTCGACCTCTTTAAGGTTTGCATAACACCAGTTGCGGACGACCGCAGTCAGAAAGTATGCCCAGCCGGCGATGAGATCGTAGTCCCCGGTGCCCGAGAGCACCGCTCTCGAAACGGCGTTGCAGAAGCTGAATTCGTCGTTGCCTGGCAGCTCGATGTAGTTGAGGGTGATCCCGAGATCGTTTTCGACTTTCAGGTTGCGGTTGTAGACCGCGTCGTTGATGAGGTCTCCGCTGAGAGCGTCGGCGACGAACTCGAAGCTCCTGCCGGTGTCGTCAAAAACAAAATTCACCGTATTGTTTGCAAACTTCTTGTCGGCGGGTATGGCGCTTTCAACTTTTTCTCTGCCCCACTCGTCGACGTTCGGGTCCGTGACGGCGGGACCGGCGCCCGTCTGAGCCTGATCTGAGTTCTGCGCGGCGCTGCTCTTTTTGCCGTCGGCGCAGGCGGCGAAGACTGACAGCGTCAACAGCGCGGCAAGAAGCGCGCAAAGGATCTTTTTCATTGTCGTTACTCCCTTTTTCAATAGGATATATCAATATGATAATAACTCAGCCCGCGTTTGTCAATACCGATTTTTTGATTCCAACAGGTAAAATTAAAGAAAAATGCGACAGGAGAGAGTTTCGGCAATTCTTTTAAAAAAACTCTTGACAAGAGAGTTTTGTTGTGGTATCATGATGCTACCTCTGGTGTCAGCAGGGGTCTTTGGCTGACGCCCTTGAGGAAGGTACATATTTTTTTAACGGGAGGTGCCGAAAATGAGAGTGAAGATCACTCTTGCCTGCACTGTGTGCAAACAGAGAAACTACGATACCATGAAGAACAAGAAGAACGACCCTGACAGACTCGAGATGAACAAGTACTGCAGGTTCTGCCGTAAGCACACGCTTCACAAGGAGACCAAGTAATCCTGTTCGGTATCGGCGCATCTATTCGCGCGGGATACCCCGATTAAACTGATTGAAAGGAAGAACGTTATGGCAGAAGAAAAGCTTGTCAAGACCGAGGATACGTCCGAAGCGTCCGAAAAGCCCGCCAAAGCGGCAAAAGCGTCCAAGCCCGAAAAGACAAAAAAGAAGGGCCCGAACATTTTCAGCCGTATCTGGGGCTTTCTGGTCGACTGCAAGAGCGAGATGAAGAAGGTCGTGTGGCTGTCCAAGGAAGAAACCGCCAAGCAGACCGGCGTCGCCGTCGTTATGATGGTCGTATGCGGACTTCTCGTCGGTGCTCTGGACTTCGTGCTCACCAACCTGATCCTGCTTCTCGGCGGACTCCTGTGAGTCCGGTCTGAAAAAAGGGGGTCTGAAATTGCTTCAGGACACTAACACGCCCCACTGGTATGTCGTGCATACCTATTCGGGATATGAAAACAAAGTCGCGACAAATCTCGAAAAAATCGTTGAAAACAGAAAAATGTCTCATCTGATCCAGGAGGTCAAAATTCCGATGGAGACCGTCATCGACCCCAACGACGAGTCACAGAACACCCAGAGGAAGCTCCTGCCCAGCTACGTTCTGGTCAAAATGATCATGAACGACGAGAGTTGGCACGTCGTCCGCAACACAAGAGGCGTTACGGGCTTCGTGGGTCCGGGAAGTCAGCCCGTCGTGCTCACCGACGCAGAAGTCGAAGCGCTGGGCATCGAGACCAAGACCGTCTCCCTCGGCTATGACGTCGGGGACAGCGTCAAGGTCATCGACGGCTCCCTCAAGGACCATATCACGTCGGCGATCGTGGAGGAGATCTCGTCCGATTACAAACGGGTCAAGATCAAAGCGACGCTTCACGGCAGACAGACGACCATCGAACTCGATTCCGCCTGGCTCAAGAAAGAAGAGATCTGAGCAGGATCGGTTCACGCGCTTTATGCGCACAGTTTGTGGGAGGGGGAAGACCCCGAATTTTCACCACATAGGAGGAATTTAAAATGGCAAAGAAAATCGTTGCTTACGTCAAGCTCCAGCTGCCCGCCGGCAAGGCAATGCCCGGTCCGCCCGTAGGACCCGCCCTCGGTCAGCACGGTGTCAGCATCGTCAATTTCACCAAGGAATTCAACGAGCGCACCAAGAACGACATGGGACTCATCATTCCCTGCGTCATCACGATCTACGCGGACCGCACCTTCACCTTCATCACCAAGACTCCGCCCGCGGCCGTCCTCATCAAGAAGGCCTGCAATATCGAGAAGGGCTCCGGCGTCCCCCAGAAGGACAAGGTCGCGAAGATCAGCCGGGAAGAGATCCGCAAGATCGCTGAGATGAAGATGAAGGATCTCAACGCCGCGAACATCGACTCCGCAATGAGCATGATCGCCGGCACCGCCCGCAGCATGGGCATCGTCGTAGAGGAGGGCTAAGCAGATGAAGAGAGGCAAGAATTACAAGGCCAGCGCCGCGCTGGTCGACCGTACCGTTCAGTACGAGCCCGCTGATGCGTTTGACCTCGTCTGCAAGACCTCCAAGGCCAAGTTTGACGAGTCCGTTGAGCTTCATGTAAAGCTGGGCGTCGACTCCCGTCATGCGGATCAGCAGGTCCGCGGCGCCATCGTTCTTCCCAATGGGACCGGCAAGACCAGCCGTGTGCTGGTATTCTGCAAGCCCGAACGGGTGGAAGAGGCGACTGCTGCCGGCGCCGACTTCGCAGGCGGCATGGATCTTGTGGAGAAGATCCAGAAGGAAAACTGGTTCGACTTTGACGTGGTCGTGGCAACGCCCGACATGATGGGCGTCGTGGGTCGTCTCGGTAAGGTCCTGGGCCCCAAGGGTCTCATGCCCTCCCCTAAGTCCGGCACCGTCACTCCCAACCTCGCCGCTGCCATCCACGAGATCAAAGCCGGTAAGGTCGAGTACCGTCTGGACAAGACAAACATCATCCACTGCATCATCGGCAAAG
>JAFTEP010000277.1 GCA_017453605.1 Clostridia bacterium | reverse complement strand
GAGATATTCGCCGGGCGTGTGCCATTGAAGGGATCCGCCGGTAAGTACGATGATGTCGAGTTTTTCATTATACGGTGAATCCGAAAACTCGAGGACCTTATTTGTAAAGCATTTCGACTGCGCTTCGAGATTCGATCCGATCGCGTACACCATAATCGTACGTTTTGGCGTCTCCTGTTCGTTTGCACTCACCGGAAAGGCGCATATCGTTCCGAAAACGAAAACAAGCGCCATCAGCAGTGAAATCAGTTTGTTTTTTGTGATCAGCATTTTTTTACCTCATCAACATCCCGCAATTTTTTACAGCCGTATTAAGAATGTTTTCGTTTACGGTTTTTTTATGATTCAAAACCACGTCGGTTGAGGCGGCTTCTGTACTTCGGGTTTACTTGGTCCGAACTCTCCCGAACCGCCGCTTGTGAACAGCCCCGCCTGAATGCCTCCCGCGACAGCGTTCAAAAGTTCGTCCGGGAGTTCGTTGTCGCCCAAGCGTTCTTTGACCTTGTCGTACCAGCCGCCCTTGAAGAACAGGCAGGCGACAGGATCGGCGGCGAAATAATCGATTTTGCCGCAGTGCTCGACGGAATCGAGCATCGCGAGCGCACGGCACCCGCCGCCGCAGTACCGGAACCATTCGCATTTCGAGCAGTTTTCACCGTTCTTTTTCAGCGCGTAATGATTTGTGCAGACCGCCTCGTGCCATTTGCCGTCGGTTATGACGTCCTTCAGCCTGCGGTTTTTGAGACTGTCGCACTCATATCCGAAATATGAGGCGTAGTCCGCCATCTGCAGACAAGGCACGACGTTTTTCTCGCAGGTTATCGCCATCATCGTGCGGTTTCCGGTGCAGACCGGCATAGTCGGCCTCTCGATCCCTTTTTCGGAAAAGACGTTTATCATACTGTACCGTTTTTTGCGCGGCGACAAAGTCAGATACCGCCATATAACGATATCCATTTTGTGTTCGCCCCGCATATATTTTTCCGCCAGATCGAGCATACGGTCAAAATACTCCGACACGGAGAGCGAACCGTCCGGCTCGTTTTTGATCCAGCGCGGGACCGGCGTCGTACGTATCAGACGCGCAGTCGACACGCCGAGTGATTCGAGCAGCGACAGCGTTTCATCTATCGAATCGAGCGTCGCCCGGTTGACCTGCGTCTGCGCATAAGAACGGAAGCCCTCGGAGGCGCAGAGACGGAATGCGTCAAGCGTTTTCTCCTCGGCGCCCCTGTGTCCGCGCATCCAGTCGTGACGGCCGACGCCGTCAAAGGATATTTTGATGAGCGGATCGCATTTCAGGCTCTTGAACTCTTCAAGCACTTCCTTTGTGAGAAAAGACCCGTTTGTCGTCAGCTTTTCAAGCACCATTTTGCGCTTGTAGATCTCGCGCACCGCGTCAAGAAAACGCGGGTAGAGCATAGGCTCACCGCCTGTAAGCGAGATCGAATGCATACCGCACGCCGCCGCCTGATCGAGCAAGTCCAAAAGAGAATCCCAGTCCCACTCGCTCATTCTCTCCGCGTTGTCGGAGGCGTTGAAGCAATGGCGGCAGTTGTAATTGCACTTGCCGGTGATCATCAGATTCATCGCGGGCACGAAACGGTGATCGTATTTTGTATATCGCGACCATTCCGACGGTTTTTCGCCTTTTGCGCACGGTTCAATAAATTTTGACGCACAAAGCGATCTTAACGTCTCGTCCTCCGTCAGATCGTGCTCGCCGTCGCACAGCATAAGCAGATCGAACGTTTTTTCGTCTATGCGCAAAGGCATGGCGATATATCTGTGATATAAGCCGTGAGGCGAATACTTCCACGCTCTCAAGGCGTAATCATCGCTTAATCTATAATACATCTTTTAACGTCAGCAGCGTCTTTCCGCTTCCGCTTCTTCCTGCGTTTTTATTTCCGTTGAAATATGATTGGTCTCGGCAAATTGTTTCGCCTTGTCAAATTCATCCCATTTGAATATTTTAGATCTTATGCCGTTTCTGTAAACGTTCCAGGTTATGTAACCGTATTTATCGGTTATCTTTACCAAAGCGCCGCCCGCCGCCGCGTCAAGCATCTCGTCGGGGATTTCGATGCCTTCTTCGCCTGCGAACTTGAGAAGCTCATCCGCGTCCTTGCAGGCTTTGGCTTTTTCTTTTTGTTCGTCGGTGAGGGAGTCGTAGATCCCTTTAAAAGCTTCGGGGATTTTTATGTTTTCTTCCATTGTTTTTGTCTCCTGAATTTTTATGTTTTAAGACCGTTCAGCAGCCGTCTTTCAGTGAATCCTCGTAATCCTTGCGGAGTTTTTTTACCTCATCCCAGGTGATCTCCTTCGTACTCAGACCCGCGGCGCCCGCCGCGCCCGCCGCGTCGTGCGCGTTTGAACGGAGGTTGACCGTTTTGCCGGTCTTATCGTCTATGATCTCCCAAGCGATATTCGGAGCGTTGTCCTTGTGATAATAGATGTAACCGCCCGTGATCGCGTCCATGATTTCGTCGGGAAGCTCGATACCTTCTTGCGCCGCCAGTTTCAGCAGTTCTTCCTCGTTTTTGCACGCTTTCGCCTTTTTTTTCTGTTCGTCGGTGAGGGAGTCGCAGATCTCTTTCAAAACCTCGGCGAGTCTTTTGTTTTCGTTTTCACTCAATGTCGTATTTCCTTTCATTTTTTGATGTTATCGTTTGCCGGGGAAGATCCCGTCGGGAGCTTGGAAACCGGAGGGAACCGGGCTGTCTTCCGCGGCGGCTTCCAAACACTTTTTGCAGAGAGTGTTTGGATAATTGTACGGAAGATATGTATTGCAGGTCGGATTTGCACATTTTCTCGGCTTTTTTGCCGGGTCTCCGTAGGTTGTTACGCCGCCCGTCACTTTGTCCATCTGTTCATCTGACAGTTCATCCGTTTTGATCTTTTTTTCGTCTGACATTTTGTTTTCTCCTTTATCTTGTTATTGAAATACGTTTCTTCATTTCTGTTTATACTTTCTATATCTGATTCCATTCAACGCCTGTTTTTGCGCCGATTTCAGTCAGAAGCGAGAGTGCTTTTTGCTCGTAGCCTCCCTTGAACCACGCGCATTTTGAGGCGTCCTTGCCAAAATAGGTGAGTTCTCCGGTCTGAGCCATGGCGAGCGCCCGGCATCCGCCCTGACATCTCTTCCAGAACGGACAGGCGGCGCAGTCTGCGTCGGTCCCGTATATTTTTGACACGGGAGCGCAGACCGTGTCAAGAAAACTGCTTTCTGAGAGAATTTTTTTGAGCGGTGTGTCGTGTATGTTTCCGAGCGCCTTTCCGTGGGCGCGGAAGAACCCCGCCATAGGGCTGCACGGAGCGACGTCTCCGCTCGCGGTGATATGCATCTGCCCCCGCGCACTTCGGCAGACAGGCGCCTTATCACTGTAGTTTTGTTCTCCGGAATCGTCGCCCGGGATCAAGGAAAAACAATGCCGTCCGGGTAAAACCTCTATCGTCTGCCACACTATGACCGACATATTTCTCGGTTCGCTCAGATAATCGCGTAAAAAGTCAAAGATCAGATCATAGTATTCCTCGTAGGAGCAGTTTTCTTCGCCGCCGAGCGTTGCCCAGCGGGGACTTGATCCCGTCTGGATAATGCGAATGGAATCTATTCCCATACCATCGAGCAGCCGGGCTGTCTTTTTCAGCGCAGAGGCGGTATGTCGGTTGACGTTGCACTGCACCTTCACGCAGAAACCGTGTTTTTTCAGCAACGATAATTTGCCGAGCGCCTGTTCTTGAGCTCCGGGTACGCGGCGCATCCAGTCATGAACGCCCACTCCGTCAAAACTGACTCGGAACATCGGAGAAAAGCCGAGCGATCTTATCTCATCGCAGGTCTCATCCGTAACAAGAGATGCGTTGGTGCATATTTCCGACAGAGTAAGATCCCGTTTGGCT
>JAFTEP010000276.1 GCA_017453605.1 Clostridia bacterium | reverse complement strand
GCATTTCCCACTTCGTCGCTTGGGTAGGACAGCTGCAAAACTACCTTCTTAGCCCCTTTTGCGATGCCTTTTAAGCAAATGGCGAAACGATTACGGGAAAGGATGGGGAAGATAACGCCGATGGTCTCGCCGCCAAGTTTGGCCTTAACATCCTTTGCGATGGCATCTATGGTGGCGTAATTGCCCTGGCTTCTGGCAACTACCGACTCCGTAACGGCGATAACGTCCTTGTCACGAAGTTCGAAGCCCTCCGACTTGGCTGCTGAGAGGACGCTGTCCACCACGATCCCCGCCAGGTCGTCTCCCTGCCTGATGATGGGCCCTCTGATACCTCTTGATACTGTACCAACTAATCTCTCCATATATATACCCCTTTCTGAGACTCTTCATAAAAAACCTAGATAATTATACATAATTGAAAGCGGGTTGACTACAGTCCGTGAATCTCCTGGAGGGACATTACCCCTACCTCTCCGTCTTTGATCACGGTGCGGATGCCCTCAGCAGTCGCCTTAGCCGCTGCCATGGTGGTAAAGTAGGGCACCTTGGCCTTGATAGCGGTCTTACGGATGTAGCTGTCGTCGAACATCTTCTCCTTGCGGTCAGTGGCCGGTGTGTTGATGATCAGCTGAATCTTCCCGTTCATCACGGCGTCCACGATGTTGGGACGGCCCTCCTGCATCTTATTTATCTTCTCAATATTTTTGATTCCGTTTTCTTCAAGAAGGGTGTATGTGCTTCCCGTAGCGTAGATTTTGAAGCCGCATTCATCGAAAATGCGGGCTATATCCACGGCTTCCGGCTTATCCTTTCTTGCGATGCTCATAAGCACGGCGCCCTCCTTGGGCAGCACATTTTGTGTAGCCTCCTGGGCCTTGAAAAATGCCTCTCCCACGTTATCTGAAAGTCCCAGAACCTCACCGGTGGACCGCATCTCCGGTCCCAGTAAGGGGTCTACCTCCTGGAACATTTTAAATGGGAATACGGCTTCCTTTACCCCGTAGTATCTGGGCTTAACCTCTGCCATGCCTTCGATGGGTGAACCATCCCCCGTAAGCTCTCTGGTCATTATCTTTGTGGCCAGCTTAACCATATTTATGTTGCAGACCTTGGAAACCAGGGGCACTGTACGGGATGCTCTGGGGTTGGCCTCAAGCACGTATACCTTGCCGTCTTCGATGGCGTACTGCATGTTCATAAGGCCGCAGACACCCATTTCCACGGCGATTCTCTTAGTGTAGTCCTTAATGGTGGCCACCAGGTTTTCCGGAATATTCTTGGAAGGCAGGATACAAGCGGAGTCGCCGGAGTGAACGCCGGCCAGCTCAACATGCTCCATAACTGCGGGGATGTATGCATCATTTCCGTCTGCGATGGCATCTGCCTCACATTCCGTAGCGTGGCGTAAGAAACGGTCGATCAAAATGGGACGGTCCGGTGTGACGCCGACTGCGGCTGCCATGTACTGTTTCAGGCTCTCGGGCTCATTTACCACTTCCATTCCCCGGCCGCCCAGCACGTAGGAGGGGCGAACCATAACGGGATAGCCTATTTTCTCGGCGATAGCAAGGGCTTCCTCCACGTTGACCGCCATTCCGGCCTCGGGCATGGGGATTCCCAGCTTATCCATCATATTTCTAAAGAGGTCCCGGTCCTCGGCCATGTCGATAATCTCCGGGGATGTACCCAATATCTTAACCCCGTTCTTCTTCAGGTCGGCCGCTAAGTTTAAGGGGGTCTGTCCGCCGAGGGATGCGATCACGCCCTCGGGGTTTTCGAACTCGATTATGTTCATCACGTCCTCCGGGGTCAGAGGCTCGAAATAGAGCTTGTCGGAGGTCGTGTAATCGGTGGAGACCGTCTCGGGGTTGTTGTTTATGATTATCGCCTCATACCCGCTCTTTTTTATCGTCGTCACGGCGTGTACCGTGGAGTAGTCGAACTCGACGCCCTGACCGATCCTTATTGGACCCGCTCCGAGCACGACGAGCTTTTTCTTGTCTGAGAGCCGCGAGCAGTTTTTTCCGGTGTAGGACGAGTAAAAATAGGGGATGTAGGCTCCCGTGTGGCAGGTGTCTACCATGCGGTAGACCGGGAACAGAGAGAGTTTTTTTCTGAGACCGAACACTTCGATCTCGCTTTTTTTCCACTCGCGGGCGATCTCGGCGTCGGAGAAGCCCATTTTCTTTGCTTTTTTCAGCTCGTCAACGTCGTCCGGGCGCTCCGAAAGGCGCTTCTCCTCGTCGACGATCTTTTTGAAGGACTCGATGAAATACGGGGTGATGAGGGTGAGAGCGCTGACTTCTTCGACGCTGACTCCGCGCCTCAAAAGCTCGGCGGCGGCAAAGATCCCGTCGTGACGGAATTTCTTCAGGTATTCTTTCATTTCATCCGTGCCCATGCGCTCGAACTTTGAAAGCCTGAGGTGGTTCGCGCCGATCTCGAGGGATCTTGTGGATTTGAGCATACATTCTTCTAAATTCGAGCCTATGCCCATGACCTCTCCCGTCGCCTTCATCTGGGTGCCGAGGACGTTGGGGGCGGAGGTGAACTTGTCGAAGGGGAATCTCGGCAGCTTCGCGACGACGTAGTCTAAAGAGGGCTCGAACGCGGCGTTCGTGTTGGCGATCGAGATCTCCTCGAGCGTCATGCCGACCGCGATCTTCGCAGTGACTCTCGCGATCGGGTAGCCGCTCGCCTTCGACGCGAGCGCGGAGGAACGGCTGACCCTCGGATTGACCTCTATCAGATAGTATTCGCTGCTGTTGGGGTTGAGCGCGAACTGCACGTTGCATCCGCCCTCTATCTTCAGGGCGCGGATGATCTTTATCGCGCTGTCGTTGAGCATTTTCAGATCCTTGTCGGAAAGCGTCATTATCGGGGCGACGACTACCGAGTCGCCGGTGTGCACACCGACGGGATCGACGTTTTCCATTCCGCAGATCGTGATCGCGTGGTCCGTAGAGTCGCGCATGACCTCGAATTCGATCTCTTTGTAGCCCTTCACGCTCTTTTCGACCAGCACCTGATGCACCGGGGAGAGACGGAAGGCGTTCAGCGCGACCTCGGCGAGCTCGTTCTCATCCTCGGCAAAGCCGCCGCCCGTGCCGCCGAGAGTGAACGCGGGTCTGAGGACAACGGGATAGCCGATCTCTTCGGCGGTCTTTTTTGCTTCTTCTATGGAATAGGTGATGCCGGAGGGGATCGTCGGCTCGCCGATGGACTGACACAGCTCCTTGAAAAGCTCCCTGTCCTCGGCCTGCTCTATCGAGCGGCTGTCTGTACCGAGAAGCTTTACCGAGCACTCCCTGAGTATGCCCTTTTTTTCAAGCTGCATCGCAAGATTCAGTCCCGTCTGTCCGCCGATGCCGGGAACGATGGCGTCCGGGCGCTCGTATCTCAGGATCTTCGCGATGTATTCGAGGGTCAGAGGCTCCATATAGACCTTGTCGGCGATCGTCGTATCCGTCATGATCGTCGCGGGGTTAGAGTTGCAGAGAACGACTTCAAACCCCTCTTCTTTCAGGGCAAGACAGGCCTGCGTCCCGGCGTAGTCGAATTCCGCCGCCTGCCCGATGACGATCGGACCGGAGCCGATGATAAGGATCTTTTTGACGTCTGTGCGTTTTGGCATCTTTTTTTCCTCTTTTCCTCCGCTTAATCAGCGCTGTATATGAGTTTGGAGTTTTTATACACTTTTTTCAACACCCCTTTTAACGTCATGCCCTCGAACGGAGTGCTTTTTCCCATGGAGACAAATCTTTCTCCGGTCACTTTTTTTGCTTCGCTCAGATCCCACACGCACTTGTCGCCGTCGTCGAGCGGGATCCCGAAGCGCCTTCTCGGCGCGTAAGCCATTAGGTCGATCAGCTTTTCGAGCGGGATGACGCCCTTTAAAACGAGCACGGTGTAGAGCGCGGGAAAGGCCGTCTCGAGACCGACGATCCCGAAGGGGCTTTTTTCGAGCCCGCGCGATTTCTCTTCCGGCGTGTGGGGCGCGTGATCCGTGGCGATCATATCGACCGTCCCGTCTTTGAGAGCCTCGATCAGCGCGTCGCGGTCGTCGGGGGACCTGAGCGGCGGGTTCATCTTGAAGCGCCCGTCCTCTTTTATATCTTCGTCGCACAAAAGCAGGTAGTGAGGCGCGGTTTCGCAGGTGACGTCGACGCCGCTCTTTTTCGCCTGACGTATAAGCCCGACGCTTTCTTTAGTCGAAACGTGGCAGACGTGGTAGGCGCAGCCGGTCTTCGCTGAAAGTTCGAGGTCCCGTTCCACCTGCCGCCATTCGCTCATCGAGCAGATCCCGCGGTGGGAGTGTTTCAGAGCGTAATCCCCGTCGTGGATATATCCGCCTCTAAGCAGGCTCTCGTCCTCGCAGTGCGCGGCGACGATCTTTTCAAGATCCCTGCAGCGGCGCATCGCTTCCTCCATCATGGCGGCGCTCTGCACTCCCTTGCCGTCGTCGGAAAAGGCGATCACGTCTTTTGCCATCCCCTCGAGGTCTGAAAGCCTTTCGCCCTTTTCGCCTACCGTCAGCGCCCCGTAGGGATAGACGTTTATCACGGCGTCCCGGGCGATAATGTCTTTTTCGATCTTTAGGTTTTCGGGACAGTCGGGGACGGGGGAGAGGTTGGGCATCGCGCAGACGGCGGTGAAGCCTCCGGCGGCGGCGGACATGGTTCCGGTGCAGATCGTTTCTTTATAAGAAAAACCCGGCTCGCGCAAGTGCGTGTGCACATCGCAGAAGCCGGGAAAAACGCAAAGTGTGCCGCCGGTTTTTTTGCCGGGGCAGGAAGGCGCGGCGGGAAGATCAGTCGTCACCTGAGTGTTTTTGAGTCTCTCGGATGAAGCCATTGCCGTCGCCCTTTCTGACTTATTCGGATCCGGATTTACAAAAAGACCCTGTTTTTTCGGCGAAAGCTTCAAAACAGGTCCGACGCGCCGTTTTCCGGTCGGAAAAAGACGCCACCATATTCACAACAGTCTTGCCGATATCACAGTATCGTCTGTTAAAGATCCGTTGGAATTATTCTACCACAAACATCTTCTTTTGTCAAGAACGAAGGGCTGAAATTTCGCCGAAAATACCCATCGGCGAAGGGGCGTTTTTTTCGGATTTTGCACAAG
>JAFTEP010000275.1 GCA_017453605.1 Clostridia bacterium | reverse complement strand
TTTGTCTATTCTTTCGTCGCTGTCGACAAAGTCCCTGAGCGCCTTTCCGAGGCAGGTGAAGTCGTCGAGCGAGCGGGACGGATCGGGGTCGCGGTACGAGTTGACGTAGACGGTCCCGTCGTACGCGGCGGAAAGCCTCGTTCCGTACGCGCCGCCCTTGACGCGGATCGTGTTCCATAAGAAGCCGTAGGTCAGAAGCTGGGACGCGAGTCTTGCGATGCCGGAAAATTCGCTCCCTACCTTCGCAAAGTGCCCGGCTCTCGCGGCGTATCCGACCTCGGCCGGTATGCGGAAGCCCTCGTTCACGCGGTCTTTGATGGCGTATTTTACTCTCTCTGAGACCGGGGTGTCGTAAAGATCGGCGACGAGAGCTTTCAGCCATTCTCTGTCGGGTTCGCCGGTCACGGACAGGGTCAGTCTCCTGCGGGAGAACACTTTTTCGGCGAACAATGCGCACTTTTCGCTGAGAGCGGGGAAGACTTCGTCGAAATTGTCGTCGGTCTTCTGCATCCAGCGCAGCATTTCGAGACCGCCGACCGCCTCGTTCAGAGCGTACTTCGCGCTGAAAGAAGCCGCCGCGCGCTTTGCCGCGACCGCGTTGCCCGAAGCGGAAACGCTTCTTTCGGTGCCCATCCTCGCCTGATGGAGCAGGTTGAAGATGAAGTTTTTGTCGTCGAACTTCGAGTTCAGCAGAATTTCCTTTATCAGAGGCTCCGCCTCGAGCTTCTTGGAATCCAGCAGCGAGAACTTGACGGCAAGATAGGGCACGCAGTCGTCGGTCGCGTTCTTTTTCGAGATCACAGAGAAGCTCACGTCGAAGTGTCCGAGCTTAGCGTCTATCTCGTTGTAAAGCTCTGTCGGATCGAATTTTTGAGTCGCGACCTGTCCGAGAAGAGAAGCCCAGAACGAGACCTCTTTCAGCTCTTCGACGCCGAGATCCCCGAGATCGAAATAGTACTGGACGTAGGTTATCCCGTCGGTCGTTATCTTCTGGTTGAGAAGCTTCACGCCGCCGAAATCTTCCGCGGTCTGCGGCGTTTCGGGCGCCTTGCGGGAGATCGCCGAGATCGGGAGGACGGGAAGGGTCGCGATCTTTTCCGGCGTGTCCGCGCTCTCCTGGAAGGCTCTCAGCGCGGCAAAGTCGGACGTGACGCGCTCTCTGTCGGCGTCGTTCCAGGAAGCGGCGGCTTTTTCGGCCTTTTCGGCTTCGATCTTTCTCTTTTCTTCGCCGAGCATCTTGCTCGGGAGCATCTTCAAAAACGCCGTGTGACGGTTATCAAGGATCGCTTCTTTCAGGAGCTTCTCGAAGCCGCCGTTGTCGATCATTTTTCTTATCTCGCCGAAAAGTTCGTCTCTGCAGAGTTCCTGAGCGGGATCTCCGCCGTAGAGCATGCTGTCCATTATCTCTATCGCGTAGATCAGTCCCTTCGGCGCGGAGCCGAAGTCCTTTTCCCTCGAAACGTATTCCGCGTGATCGGTTATCGCTCTGAGTCTTTTTTTGTCGAGTCCTCCGGCGAGGATCTTTTCGAGGATCTCTCTCACCTTCGCCTTTGCTCCGGCGGCCTTTTCGGCGGTGGAATTTCTGAGCACGAGGAGAACGAAATTCTGCTGTATGCCGTCCGTCACCGAAAGCTCGGCGTCCTCGCAGAAGCCGCCGTCGATCAGCTCTTTCTTGAGCGGCGATTCGTTGGTGCCGCAGAGAGCGGACGAAAGGATCGAGAGCGCGGCGGTCTTCACGGGCTCGTCGAAGCGGCTCGCGACCCAGCCCTCGCAGAGGATGATCTTGTTTTCTTCGTTATCGCCGGGATCTATCTCATAAAAGCACTCGGCGTCCTCCGGCTCAACGGGCTTCTGAAGGGGGATGTCTGAATCCGGCGTCTCTTTGTCGAACTGCCCCAAAAATCCCGCGATCTTTTCCAGCACCGGCTCGAGATCGACCTCGCCGTCGAGGATGACGGTCGCGTTCGACGGATGGTAGAACCTCGCGTGGGACGCGCAGTAGTCAGAGTAGGTCAGCTCGGTTATGTGCTCCGGGTGTCCGCCGGATTCCCAGCGGTAGCAGTTGTCGGGGAAGAGGAGCTTGTTTATCTCGGAGTACATCACAGTGTCGTCGGAGGCGTAGGCGCCCTTCATCTCGTTGAAGACGACTCCGTTGAAGGTCGCGGTCTTTCCGCCGTCCTCTGTCTCGTAGTGCCAGCCCTCCTGCATGAAGCCGAGAGGGTTTTTGCGGCTCAGCGGATGGAGCACCGCGTCCATATAGACGTCGATCAGATTGAGAAAATCGGTGTCGTTTCTCGAACTTACCGGATACATCGTCTTGTCCGGGAATGTCATCGCGTTCAGAAACGTCTGGAGCGAACTTTTCAGAAGCTCCACGAAGGGCTCCTTCACGGGGTATTTTTCCGAGCCGTTCAGAACGGAGTGCTCGATGATGTGGAACACGCCGGTGTCGTCCTCCGGCACGGTCTTGAAGGTTATGGCGAAAGTCTTGTTGAGATCGTCCCTGTCGAGCCAGATGAGCGGCGTCGCGGTCTTTTCAAATTCCATGACGACCATCTTCGCCTTGATCTCATCGAGCGGCCTTATCTCTTTGACTCTGAATCCTTTTATCACGTCGTTTATTATCATTTGGATCTGATTTCCTCCCTTTTTTTCTTATGCCTTTTTTGTATCACTTTTTTCGGGTTTATGCAAGCGTTTATCCCGCGGCGCTTCATTTTTTGTTCGCCGCGCCGCTTGAGTGAAAAAATAAAGTCAATTTCAAGTTTTGTCTTGTTTTTTCGCCTGATTGGTGTTAAACTTTCCTTATAGGTCCTTACGGGCGTCTTTAGGTCGGGCTTCAGGAAGGTGATCGCGACGGGAACGACTTTTTTGCTCGTATCTTATCTTCTCGTCTCTTTCGGCGGAAGCTGTTTTTCAAAGCTTTCGAGCGAGCGCGTGAACAGAGAGGAAAACGGCGGCTTCGCGCCCCTTTTCGCCCTGAACGGCGCGGTCGCCTGCGTGTTCTTTCTCGTTTCGGCCGGATTCAGCCTTAAACTCGATCTCACGGGCTTTCTCTTTTCGCTCGCCTTCGCTCTCACAGTCGCGCTCAGTCTTTTTTCAAATATGCGCGTCCTCAGATTCATGGACGTCGCGCAGGTGACGCTGATAAGCAGCTCTTTCTACGTGATCGTCACCGTCATCCTCGGCTTCGTCTTGTTTTCCGAGCCGTTCTCCTGGCTGAAGCTTTTGAGAGTGGGGCTTGTCACGGCGGCGTTCGTTCTGATCTTTATCGCCCGCAGGGACACGCTTCGTTCCGAGCCCGGCTTCCTGCCGTCGCTCGTTCTGACCGCAGTCTCTCTCGTCGCGGCGTTTCTGGTGCAGAAATATTTCACACTCGCCGAGACTTTGACCGACAACAATTCGTTCTGCTTTTTTACTAACCTCATCCTTCTTTCGGCGGCGCTGCCCTTTGCGGTAAAAAGGCTTTCCGGCGGCAAATTCCGCCTCGGCGCGCCGACGACCGTCCTCGTCTACTGTCTCCACACGGTCTCGTCAAACGTCGGTTCGCTTCTGGGGCTTTTGCTCATCGCATCTACCGACGTCGCTTTCTACACGCCCTTCACCTCTGCGGCGGGGATAATCTGCGGAGTCGCCGCCTCGTTCGTCTTCAGAGAGAAGCTTTCGGCGGCATCGTTTATCGCCGTCCTGCTCGCCGTCGCCGCGGTCTTCGTGTGAAGGATCGCTCCGGCGAGAATATAACCGATACGGGAGGAAAATATGCAAAACATCTATTCGATCTGGGTCGATCCCGAAAACGGAGACGACAAAAATCTCGGTCTTCAGCCCCGATCAGGCGACTGGGACGGTCCCGTCAAGACCCTGCGCCGCGCCGTGAACGCGATCGGCGAACTCAGGGCGTCCGGCGACCTCTGCCCCGTGAGGATCGTCCTCCTCGGCGACGTTTTTTTAGACTCGACGCTCGTCATAGACGTCCCCGGCGTCACTATCGACTGCCGCTCCCACAGGATCGCAGGCGGTATCGCGCTGACGGACTGGGAACAGGACTTGCTCGACGGCAAAAAGTGCGTTTCGTGCGCTCTGCCGGAAAAATGCCGGGATTTCAGCGATCTCTGGGTCGACTCCCGCCGCGCGGCCGCTCCGCGCTTTCCGGCAAAGGGCTATTTAGAGGCGGCGCGGACCGAAAACGACGTTACCGGCGGCAGCCCCGCCCTTTACGACGGACCGGGCTGGTTTGAAGTAAAGCCCGGCGATCTTGACGGCGCGGATATTTCAGACGAGACCTGTGTCAACTTCGTCCACTACTGGATCGACGAACATACTCCGATAGAAAGCTTCGATCCCGGTTCCGGCAGGATCACCCTCAAAAACAGGGCGGTCTTCAGAGCCGGAGAGCGCGACCGCGCCTCGCGCGTAAGATATTATCTCAGCGGTTCCCGCGGCGATTTCGGCGCGGAAAACTCCTGGT
>JAFTEP010000274.1 GCA_017453605.1 Clostridia bacterium | reverse complement strand
GGCAGACTGAATTTCCGGACAACTGGCTGGAGCGGGGCGAAGTGTGGCTTCAGCCGCGAGGCGACGAAAGCTATGAGATCAAATTCGGCGGCAAAGTTTCCGAATGGTACGACAACGGAAAATTCCGCGTGGCGCAGACCGATTATCAGAGCGTCACCGCCGTTCCCTACGATATGTATATCTCCGGCTACAACAGGGAGGCGGTCAACAAGCTCGTCCTCTGGAGCGCCAAGCTCCCCGGCTTCGATATGAGCGCCTTCTCGCGCGGTGAGTACGTCCGCTCCCTCGAAGAGAACACGATGGCTGAGGTCATCTCCAAAGTCCTCTATCCCGCCGACAACCACATCGAGGGCAAGCGCCTCAGACTGAGACAGCAGTATCTTCTCGTCAGCGCCTCCCTGCAGAGCATCCTCGCCAAGGAGCTCAGGGATCACGGCACTCTCGAAAAGCTCGACGAGCACGCTTCCATCCACATCAACGACACCCACCCCGCGCTCTGCGTCCCGGAGCTGATGAGGCTTCTTATGGACGAGCACGGCTTCGGCTGGGACGACGCCTGGGGCATCGCCCAGAGGACTCTCTCCTACACCAACCACACCGTCATGAGCGAGGCTCTGGAGCGCTGGAGCGAATGGCTCTTCGAGGAACAGCTCCCGAGGATATATTCGATCGTCCGCGAGATCGACCGCCGCCTGAGGGACGTCCTTTTCGCGTTCTATCCCAACGACTACGC
Organism: Clostridia bacterium; assembly: GCA_017453605.1. GTDB lineage: Bacteria > Bacillota > Clostridia > Oscillospirales > SIG627 > SIG685. The sequence goes on along the minus strand of JAFTEP010000274.1, from coordinate 1,948 downwards.
AAAGATCAACTATATGGCCGTCATCGCCGACGGCGAGGTCAGAATGGCAAATCTCTGTCTTGCCTGCTGCCACTGCGTCAACGGCGTTTCAAAACTCCACACCAAGATCCTCACCGACAGCATCTTCCATGACTACTACGTCATGGATCCCTCGAGATTCGTGAATGTCACCAACGGCATCGCCTACCGCCGCTGGCTCTGCCAGGCGAACCCCGCTCTCACTTCGTTCCTTAAAGACCTCATCGGCGACCGCTTCCTTGAGGACGCCAACGAACTCAAGGCTCTCGAAGAATATTCCGACGACGCTTCCGTTCTCGAGCGCCTCAGACAGATAAAACTTTATAACAAGCGCCGTCTCGCCTCGTATATCGCCGAAAAGAACGGCGTCAACGTCGATCCCGAATCCCTGTTCGACGTGCAGATCAAGCGTCTGCACGAATACAAGCGCCAGCTCCTCAACGTGCTGCAGATCCTCTATATGTACCGCCGCCTGAAGACCCATCCCGGCGAAGAGTTCGCTCCGCGCACCTTCATTTTCGCCGCAAAGGCCTCCGCGGGCTACACTATGGCAAAACAGATCATCAGCCTGATCTGCGCGGTCTGCGACCTCGTCAACTCCGACCCCGCGACCCGTGATAAGATCAGAGCCGTGTTCCTCGAAGACTACCGCGTTTCTCTCGCCGAGATCATCATCCCCGCCGCCGAGATCTCCCAGCAGATCTCCGTCGCCGGCAAGGAGGCTTCCGGCACCGGCAACATGAAGCTGATGATAAACGGCGCCGTCACTCTCGGCACCCTCGACGGAGCAAACGTCGAGATCTGCGAGCAGGTCGGCAGGGAGAATATGTTCCTGTTCGGAATGACCGTCGATCAGGTCAACGAGCTCTGGAGAAAGGGCTATCATCCGCAGGACTTCGTCGCCTCCGATCCCGAACTGCAGGCGGTCCTTGAGATGCTCACTTCCGGCGTGCTCGGCAAGCGCTTCGACGATGTCGCCGCCTCTCTTCTGACAAACCGCTTCGGCGTCGCCGACGGATATATGGCGCTCGCAGACTTTGCCGATTACGTCCGCGCTCAGAAGGACGTCTCCGCGGCGTATCTCGACAGGGACCGCTTCACGAAGATGTCTCTTGTCAACGTCGCCCGTTCCGGCGTCTTCTCCGCCGACAGATCCGTCATGGAATACGCCGAACGCATCTGGAAGATGGTCTGATGCGCATCCTCTTCGACAGCAAAGATCTTTCGTTCAAAAACCCATTCGGTCCCGTGAGGGAAGATCAGAGCTGTGCCTTTTCGATCCGTATCCCCTCGTCCTGCGGCGCCTCGTCTGTCAGCCTTGTCCTCAATAACGAGGACGGCTCCGAGAACCGCTCCTATCCCATGAGTTTTTCCGACAGCGCCGACGGATACGACCGCTTCTCTTCCGACGTCACGCTTCCCGGCCCCGGTCTCTATTTCTATTATTTTCGGATCACCGACTCCGGCGGGACCTACTCTCTTTTCCGCAAGGGCTTCTCCGACACGAATATTTCCGAGGGCTCCATCTGGCAGATCTCCTGCGTGAGAAAAGACTTTTCTGTCCCGCCTGATTTTGCCGGGAAGGTGATGTATCAGATCTTTCCCGACCGCTTCTGCCGTCTCGGGACCTGCGACACTTCGGGAAAGCTCGTCCCGTTCAGCCTGCGCCCCGAACCGCGCGGACTGCCGGAATACCGCCCCGACGACAACGGGAAGGTCACAAACTGCGATTTCTTCGGCGGCAACCTCGCCGGGATCGAATCAAAACTCGATTACCTCGCCTCTCTCGGCGTCGGCGTGATCTATCTCAACCCGATCTTCAAGGCCTGGTCCAACCACCGCTACGAGACGGCCGATTACCGGAAGATCGACGAGCTTTTGGGCACGGAGGCGGATTTTTCCCGCCTTTGCCGCCTGGCCCACGCCCGGG
>JAFTEP010000273.1 GCA_017453605.1 Clostridia bacterium | reverse complement strand
GATGGTGCTCACCGAAAACACGGCAAAACCCGCGGTCCCTTTCGGCGGGAAGTACCGCCTCATCGATTTTCCCCTTTCAAACTGCGTCAATTCCGGCATCGACACCGTCGGCATCCTGACGCAGTATCAGCCGCTCCAGCTCAACGAGTACATCGGCAACGGCCTGCCCTGGGGACTCAACAGCTCCAACGGCGGCATCCACGTGCTCTCCCCCTATTCCAAGAGCGCCAATTCCGAATGGTATAAAGGCACGGCGAACGCGATCTTCCAGAACCTTTCGTTCATCGAACGCTACGATCCGGCGAACGTGCTCATCCTCTCCGGCGACCACATTTACAAGATGGACTACTCCGAAATGATGGCCTTCCACACCGCAAACGACGCCGACTGCACGATCGCCGTCCTGGAAGTCCCAATCGAGGAGGCCTCGAGATTCGGCATCATGGAGACCGACGAAAACGGCAGGATCACGGAATTTGCCGAGAAGCCCAAGGTCCCCAGGAGCAACAAGGCTTCTATGGGCATCTACGTCTTCCGCTGGGAGGTCATGAAGAAATATCTCACAGCCGACAACGAGGATCCCCGTTCGAGCAACGACTTCGGCAAGAACATCATCCCCAAGCTCATCGCCGACGGGCACCGCCTCTTCGCGTTCAGCTTCAAGGGCTACTGGAAGGACGTCGGGACGATCGAAAGCCTCTGGCAGTCCAATATGGACATCCTCGGCGAGAAGCCGCTTTTAGACATGCGCAGAAAGAAGCAGAGGATCTATTCCCGCAACAACTCCGACCCCGCGAGCTTCATCGCGCCGGGCTCGACGATCGTCAATTCGTTCGTCGCCGAGGGAAGCACGGTGCTCGGCAAGGTCTACGATTCGGTGATCTCGACCGGCTGCGTCATAGAGGCGGACGCCGAGATCCACAACAGCTTCATCATGCCCAACGCCGTGATCGGCACGCGCTCTGTCATAAGATACGCGATCATCGGCGAGGACGCCGTCGTCAACGCCAACGCCCGCATCGGCGACGATCCCGACTTCTACCGCAAGGACCAGTGGGGGATCGCCGTGGTCGGCAAGGACAAGGTCGTGGAGCAGAACAAGATCATGCTCCCCAAAGAGATCTTTTGAGAGGAGGCAGCCGCAATGAAAGCAATGGGAATCATTTTTTCCAACATCTACGACAGCTCCCTCGGCGAGCTGACAAACGTGAGGACCGTCGCCTCGCTTCCTTTCGGGGGCAGATACAGGCAGATCGACTTCGTCCTCTCCAATATGTCAAACTCCGGCATATACAACGTCGGCATCATCACAAAGTACAACTACCGCTCCCTTATGGATCACCTCGGCAACTGCGCCGACTGGGACCTGAACCGCAAGAACGAGGGCGTCGTGTTCCTGCCGCCGTTTGCGAGCGGCAACACCGGAGTCTACAAGGGCAAGCTCGAAGCCCTGTATTCCGCGGTCCACTTCATCAACAATCCCGACTACGATCTCGTGGTCGTCTGCGATTCCACGATACTCTGCAACGTCGATTTCCGCAAGGCGATGAAAAAGCACGTCCAGTCCGGCAGCGACGTGACGGTCGTCGTCAACCGCGAGCCCGAGAAGCTTCATCACGCGCATCCGCTCGTTCTTAAGACAGACCGCCGCGGCAAAGTCACGGAAATGATGATCGACGCGCCGGTCCGTCCCGGCACCTGCGTCGGCATGGGAATGTTCATTTTCAACCGCGCCCTTCTGATCGAGGCTTTAAGGGACACCTATTCGAGAGGCCTCGTCCACCTCGAGCGCGACTATCTGCAAAAGCGCTTCAACGAGGGCGCCCTGAAGATCTCGACCTATCACTTCGACGGCGTCGTTTTAAGAAACGAGGACGTCAGAAGCTACTACGCGAACAATATGGCGCTTCTTGACGCCGATATCCGCGCCGGTCTTTTCAAGCGCGAATCTCCGATCTACACCAAGGTCCGCGACGAGGCTCCGACCTATTACGGACGCGGCTCCGAGGTCTCGGACTGCGTCATCGCCGACGGCTGCGCGATCTTCGGAAGCGTGAAAAACAGCGTGCTCTTCAGAGGCGTCAGTGTCAGCAGGGGCTCTAAGATCCGCGGCTGCATCGTGATGCAGGGAACTACGATCGGCAAGTGCGCCGACCTCGAGTGCGTCATCCTCGACAAGAACGTCACCGTCACCGACGGCGCGGTGCTCAAGGGCACTCCCGAGCATCCCGTCATCGTCCAGAAGGGGGAGACCGTATGAAGATAGTTTTCGCCGCGAGCGAAGCGGCGCCTTTTATAAAGACGGGAGGCCTGGGCGACGTCGCCCGGGCGCTCCCTCTGGCGCTCGGAGCCGCCGAAAAAAGCGAAGTCACCCTCTTTTTACCCTACTACAAAAAAATCAAAAACGATCCCTCCGTTAGCTGTGAGAAAGTATGCGAGTTCGTGACGTCTCTATCCTGGCGAGAGCAATATACGGGACTTTTCAGGCTCGCATCCGAAGACGGCGCCGTGAGGGTGTTTTTTATCGACAACGAGTATTATTTCGGCCGCGACGGGATCTACGGCTTCGCCGACGACGGCGAGAGGTTCGCGTTCTTTTCAAAGGCGATCCTCGAAAGTCTGGTCCGCATCGGTTACGTCCCGGACGTCATCCACTGCAACGACTGGCAGACCGCCCTCGTTCCGGTCCTTCTCCACGCGTTCTATAATTCCTCTCTCGGGAGCGCGAAGACCGTGTTCACGATCCACAACATAGAGTATCAGGGCTGGGCTCATCCGTATTTTCTCGGAGAGGTTTTAGGTTTAAACGCCGGATACGACAGCACCTTCAAGCTCGGAGAGAGCATCAATTTTATGAAGGCGGCGATCCTCACCTGCGACGCGCTCACGACCGTTTCCCGGACCTACGCCCGCGAGATCACCGATCCGTATTTCGCGCACGGGCTCGACGAAGTCATCCGCGCCCACGCGTTCAAGCTCTCGGGTATCGTCAACGGCATCGACCCCTCCGACGAGGATCCGCTGACCGACCCTTATCTTTCCGTCAATTACGGCGTGAAAAACTTTGTTTCCGGCAAGGCGCGCTGCAAGGAGGCGCTCTTTGAAGAGCTCGGGCTTTCCGATCCCTCCAAGCCTCTCATCGGCATGGTCTCCCGCCTCGTGGAGCACAAGGGGATGGATCTTGTCTGCGCCGCCGCGGAGGAATTGATGCACTGGGACGTGAGGCTGGCGATCCTCGGCACCGGCGATTTCAAGTACGAATCCGCCCTCTACGACGTCGCGTCACGCCATCAGGACAGGTTCTCCCTGAGCCTGCGCTTCAGCAAAGAGCTCGCCTCCCGGATCTACGCCGCGAGCGATATCTATCTGATGCCCTCCAAGAGCGAGCCCTGCGGACTGAGCCAGCTCATAGCCATGCGCTACGGCGCGATCCCCGCCGTTCACGAGACCGGCGGTCTCACCGACACCGTCGCTCCGTTCATCCTTTCCACCGGCGAAGGGCTCGGCTTTACCTTCAAGACCTTCGACAAAGAGGATATGCTCGGCGCTCTCCGCCGCGCCCTCGAACTTCGCGGCACGGACACCAAACTCTGGCACAAGGCCGCAAGAAACTGCATGAAGCGCGATTCTTCGTGGTTCGGACCCGCCGGAGAATATATGTCGCTCTATAAAAAACTCGCAGAAAACCATTGAACCTTTCCCATACCCAAAAGGAGAAAACGATGACCAAGCAAGAGATCCTCACACTTCTCGACGACACCTGCGCCAGACTCTATTCCTGCTCTCTCTCCGAGGCGACCGAAAAACAGGCGTATAAAGCCGTATGCACCCTGCTCAGAGGGCTTCTCGCCTCAAAGCGCAAGAAGTTCCGCGATTCGCACCGCGACGCTCCCCAAAAGCAGGTCTATTATATGTCAATGGAATTCCTCGTCGGGACTTCCTTAAAGAACAATCTCTACAACCTCGGACTCGAAGACGCCTTCCGCGAGGCGCTGAGTTCGCGCGGCTTCGAGATCGAGCGCCTCTACGCCCTCGACCCCGATGCGGGGCTCGGCAACGG
>JAFTEP010000272.1 GCA_017453605.1 Clostridia bacterium | reverse complement strand
CTTAGAGTTTACCATGGGAGGGTTTTTATATGAAGATCGACGTTTCGTGCCTTGACGAAAGGCTTCAGAAGATCGCGGAGGAGCTCGCGCCAGAGATCGGGATCGATACGGGCGAGCACGGGATACCCGTCGTCTGCGAAAACTGCGCGGAGGGCTTTGAGATCTATCCCTCGAACAGCGGGGAGATAGTCATAGCGTACGACAAAAACGAGCCCGTCACGTTCTGCAGGGCGTTCGGGTATTTGAAGCAGGTCGAGAGGACGGGAAAGCCGGTTAAAGAAAAGCCGAAATTCGACAAGCTCAGATACATGGCGGATATGTCGCGAAACGGGATGATGAACGTCCCTACGGCAAAAAAGATGATGAGAAATCTCGCGCTGATGGGCTACAACGATTTCAGCCTCTATCTCGAGGACGGATATTCCATCCCCGGATATCCCTATTTCGGCTACGAGCGCTCGAGATATTCCGAAAGTGATATAAAAGAGTTGATAGAATACGGCGAGCTTCTGGGGCTGACTATCACCCCCTGCGTCCAGACCCTGGCGCATTTGAAAAATCCACTGCAGTGGAGCGCGATGAGAGAGCTGAAGGACACGGACAGCGTGCTCTACGTCGGGAGCGAAAAGACCTATCAGTTCCTCGACGCGATGATAGGTCAGCTCACTAAGATCTTCAAGACCAGAAAATTCAACGTCGGGATGGACGAGGCTCACGGGCTCGGGCTCGGAAAAAAGCTCGACAAAGAAGGGCTGAAAAACAAGTCCGAGCTGATGAGGCAGCATCTCGAGACCGTCGGCGAGATCTGCCGCAGACACGGCGTCGAACCGATGATCTGGAGCGATATGTTCTTCCGTCCCTTCGAGAGCGACGGCGGCTACTATTCGGCGACCGTGGACGTCCCGCAGGAAGTTATCGACGGCGTGCCTGAGGACTTCACGCTGATATACTGGGACTACTACACGCTTCCGGACACCGAGGCAAGCCGCGCGTCGTTCGACAATATGCTCGCCCAGCACAAGCGCTTCAAAAACCCGATCGCCTTCGCGGGCGGGACCTGGCTCTGGGTGGGCTTCACGCCGGAGAACACCTTCAGCGAGCACGTCGGGGAATATCACGTTCGCCGCTGCATAGAAGAAGGGATCCGCGATATAAGCGTGACCGCCTGGGGCGACGACGGGTCGGAGTCGAGCGTGTTTTCGGCGCTCGTCGCTCCGCTGATCTACGGCGACAGGCTCTACGGCAAAGAGGATTCTCTTAACGAACGCTTCGAGGATCTGTTCGGGATCGCTCTCGACGACTACAAGCTTCTCGACACCCCCGACTTCGTGCCGGACGCGCCGGATCCGAGGCTCAAAGCGTCGAAAAACCCGTCCAAGTATCTCTTCTACGCCGATCCGATCTGCGGGAAGTTAGACGCGCACGTCCTTCCCTCCTACAAGGAGCATTTCGCACGTGAAAGAGACCTGCTCCTGAAGTTCGCCGGTCACCGGAAATGGGGATATATCTTCAAAAACCTCTCAGATCTCTGCGCCGTGCTGGCTCTGAAGGCGACCTTCGGGATAGAGGCGAGAGAGGCTTACGCAAAGGGCGACAAAAAGGCGCTCCTGGCGCTCGCCGACAGGGCCGAGCTCGCCGCCGATCTGACGCTTGAATTCAGAGATTCCACCAGAGACCGCTGGTATAAAGAATATAAGCTCTACGGCTTCGAGACGCTCGAAATGAGGCTCGGCGGAGTGAGGCAAAGGCTTCTCGGGACCGCAGAGACACTGCGCCGCTACGTCGACGGAAGGCTCGAAAGCCTAGATATGATGACGGAGCAGCTCCTGCCGATGGACCCGAGAGCCGTCGGGAAAAGCAACGTGCTGACGACCTACGAAGCCGCTCAGGCGTTCCCCGCGACCTGCAAACTGACCTGATGCCAAATCGAATCCCGCAAGAATCCCGCAAGTTAAGAAAAAACTCTTGACAACTCAAAGTTTGTGTGATAGAATGAATCGAATTTTTATAAAGGCTTTGACGGGGAGTGAAAAGCGTTCCCGCGACCTTCAGAGAGGCGGCGTTTGCTGCGAACCGCCGGTCGTGCTCTTTTCGTGTCGCCCCCGAGCCGAGGGGAAGAAAGCGTAGGCCGTAGAACCCCTCCGTGATCGCCGCGTAAGGGCGGAGGGCTTGTCAGAGCCCCGTGAGAGGCGCGCAAGGCGCGCAATTTGAGTGGTACCGCGGGTCATCCCGTCTCAAAGCGATTTGAGACGGGTATTTTTTATTTCACTAGAAAATCTTTGTTTTTACGTTCAACTTCAGAAAGGAGAAAAACAATATGGCCGGATTCATGCCGTTCAAGGGGCTGAGATACGACGCAGACGGCGAAACGCTTTCTAAAAGGCTCTGCCCTCCCTACGACATCATTTCGCCCGCGCAGAGGCAGGAGCTCATTGAAAAGGACGGCAAAAACTTCGTCAGAGCGGAGCTGCCCGAGGGAGAAGAACCCTACGCCGAGGCTGCGAAGCTCATAAAGAGCTGGACAAAAGACGGCACTCTGAAAAGAGAAAAAAAGCCCGCTTTCTATATCTACGAGGAGGAATTCTCCGTCGGCGGGAAGAAAATGAAGATAAAGGGCGTGATAGGCGCCCTGAAGCTCGAGGAGTTCTCGAAGGGAGTCGTGCTCCCGCACGAGGAGACGCTCTCGAAGGCGAAGGAGGACAGGTTCCGGCTCCTTGACGCGACGAGAGTCAACACGAGCCTCATCTACTCGATGTACGAATCGGACGACGTGACAAGAGGGCTTATTGAAGCTCTTTCCTCCGGGAAGCCGGACGCCGAAGCCGTCACCGACGACGGGATCACGCACAGGCTCTGGATCAGCGCTGACAAAGAAAAAAACGCCGCGCTGAGCGCGCGTTTCGCCGACAAGAAGTTATATATCGCCGACGGTCATCACCGCTATGAAACGGCTCTGAATTTCAGAAACCACCTCAGGGAAAAGGGCGAGGCTAAGCCCGGCGATCCCGCGGACAGCGTGATGATGTTCGTGATAGACATCTTCGATCCGGGTCTTGTGGTATTCCCCACTCACAGGCTCGTAAGAAACGTCGAGGGCTTCGACGCAAAAGAGCTCGTAAAAAAGCTCTCGGAAACGTTTGAGACCGAAGAGCTCGACGACCCCGCGAAGATAACAAAAAAGCTCGGCGAGGCAAAAGAAAAAAGAGCGATCGGCTTCTATGCAGACAAGAAGGCTTATGTTCTCACCCTGAGAGACGAGAGCGCGGCTGATTTCATCCAGGATCACTGCTTCGCGTACAAGAGGCTCGACGTGACAGCTCTGCATTCGCTGATTTTGGAAAAATATTTCGGGATCGACAAAGAGAATATGGCGACCCAGAAAAACCTCGTATATATCCGCGACCCCGAGGAGGCGTTCAGAAAGATCGACGACGGTCAGTTCCAGTGCGTGTTCGTTTTGAACCCGACGAAGATAAAGCAGGTCGCCGACGTCGCCCTCTCGGGCGACAAGATGCCTCAGAAATCGACGTACTTTTATCCCAAACTCATCACGGGACTTGTGATGAGAGAACTTATCTGACAGAAAGGAGGCGGCTTTGGTGGCAAAGCAGCTCGACAAGACCTACGATCCCAAAAGCTTCGAGGACAGACTCTACAAATTCTGGGAGGAAAAAGGCTTCTTCAAGCCTTCCGACGACAGATCAAAGATCCCGTTCTCCGTGGTGATACCCCCTCCGAACGTGACGGGACAGCTCCACATGGGACACGCTCTCAACAATACGATGCAGGATATAATCGTGCGCGCGAAGAGGATGCAGGGCTTCAACACTCTCTGGATCCCCGGGACCGATCACGCCGGCATCGCCACGCAGATAAAGGTGGAGGCGGAGCTCAAAAAGAACGAAGGGCTCAGCCGTCACGACATAGGAAGAGAAAAATTCCTGGAAAAGGTCTGGGCGTGGAAGGAACTCTACGGCAACCGCATCGTCGATCAGCTCAAAAAGCTCGGCTCGTCCTGCGACTGGTCGAGACTGAGATTCACGATGGACGAAAACCTGTCCCGCGCGGTCAAAAAGACCTTCGTCTCTCTCTATGACAAGGGGCTTATCTACAGAGGACGCCGCATCATCAACTTCTGCCCGAGGTGCAACACCGCCCTCAGCGACACCGAGGTCGACTACAAGGAGACTCCCGGTCACTTCTGGCACATCAGATACCCGTTCGAGGACGGGAACGGCGGACTCGTCGTGGCGACGACCCGTCCCGAAACGATGCTCGGAGACACCGCGGTCGCGGTGCATCCCGATGACGAGAGGTATAAACACCTCGTCGGGAAGAACGTGATCCTGCCGCTCGTAAACAAACCGATCCCCGTGATCGCCGACGAATACGTCGACATGGAGTTCGGGACCGGCTGCGTGAAGATCACGCCCTGTCACGACCCCAACGACTACGAGGTCGGCCTGAGACACGATCTTGAAATGATCGAGGTCATCGACCAGAACGCGAAGATCACCTCTGATTTCCCCAAATACGCCGGGATGGACCGCTTCGAGGCAAGAGAACAGATCGTGAAGGATCTCGAAGCCTGCGGAGCGCTGGTGAAGATCGAGGAGCACTCGCACAACGTCGCCCACTGCTACCGCTGCGGGACCATCGTCGAGCCTCTGTCTTCAAAGCAGTGGTTCGTGAAGATGAAGCCGCTCGCCGAGCCGGCGATAAAGGTCGTCAAGGACGGCGATGTGAAGTTCATCCCCGACAGATTCAGCAAGAACTATCTCAACTGGATGGAAAACATCCACGACTGGTGCATTTCCCGTCAGCTCTGGTGGGGTCACCGCATCCCCGCGTTCTACTGCGACGAGTGCGGCGAAATGACGGTCAGCGAGGATCAGATCACTTCCTGCCCGAAGTGCGGCGCAAAGGTGAGGCAGGAGGAAGACGTTCTCGACACCTGGTTCTCGAGCGCGCTCTGGCCCTTCTCTACTCTCGGCTGGCCGGAAAAGACGGACGATCTCGAATACTTCTACCCGACGAGCGTTCTCGTAACGGCGTACGACATCATCACCTTCTGGGTGAGCAAGATGATCTTCTCGGGTCTCGAGCAGATGAAAGAGATCCCCTTCCCGAAGGTGTTCATCCACGGTCTGGTGAGGGACGCGCTCGGAAGAAAGATGTCGAAGTCTCTCGGCAACGGCATTGACCCGCTCGACGTCATCGACCAATACGGCGCGGACGCCCTCAGATTCACCCTCGCGAACGGCAACTCGCCCGGAAACGATATGCGCTTCTCGGACGAAAAGGCACAGGCTTCGAGAAACTTCGCGAACAAGATCTGGAACGCCGCGAGATTCATTCTGATGAACCTCGATATCGACAAGGTCACCAAACCCCGCGCCGAGGATCTTCTGCCCGAGGACAAGTGGATCGTCCACTCCCTCAACCGCCTTGCGAAGGACGTGACGGAGAACATCGACAAGTACGAGCTCGGAGTCGCGGTCGCGAAACTCTACGACTTCATCTGGGACGTCT
>JAFTEP010000271.1 GCA_017453605.1 Clostridia bacterium | reverse complement strand
TTTTGAGGCATTTCAGTATAGTATTTTGAGGCATTTTATTTGAGTTTTTTGGGGTAGAAATTGGGAATTTCTTGCCTTCAGCCGCTTAAACGTCCCGCCGCGGCGCAGAACTCTGTGCCGCGGCGGGATGATCATTATATAAATTTGAATTGCCGTTTGAGTATACGGGTCAGAGAATATCTATATGCTCGCCGCTGAGGGCTTTGTTCATGCTTCTGACGGCGCAGAATTTGCCGCACATGGAACAGCTCTCCTCGATCTCGGGCTTTCTGTCCTCCCTGATCGCCTTTGCGGTCGCGGGGTCGATCGCGCAGTCCCACTGGGCGTCCCAGTCGAAGGTGCGGCGTGCGTCCGCCATGCGGTCGTCGATATCTCTCGCGTGAGGGATATGCTTGGCTATATCCGCGGCGTGGGCGGCGATCTTGGAGGCGATTATGCCCTGTCTGACGTCCTCGACGTTGGGGAGCGCGAGGTGCTCGGCGGGAGTGACGTAGCACAAAAACGCCGCTCCGCTCATCGCCGCGACCGCTCCGCCGATAGCGGAGGTTATGTGGTCGTAGCCGGGGGCGATATCCGTGACGAGCGGGCCGAGAACGTAGAACGGCGCGCCCATGCAGATAGTCTGCTGGATCTTCATGTTAGCCTCGACCTGATCGAGCGGAACGTGTCCGGGACCTTCGATCATGACCTGAACGTCCTTCGCCCAGGCGCGCTTTGTCAGTTCGCCCAGCCTCACGAGCTCCTCTATCTGGCACACGTCGCCCGCGTCCGCAAGACAGCCGGGTCTGCAGGCGTCGCCGAGGGAGATCGTCACGTCGTACTCGCGGCAGATATCCAGGATCTCGTCGAAATACTCGTAGAAGGGGTTCTCCTCGCCGGTCATGCTCATCCACGCGAAGACGAGAGAGCCGCCGCGCGAGACGATGTTCATTTTTCTCTTGTGCTTTCTGATCTGGTCGATCGTCTTTCTCGTGATGCCGCAGTGAAGTGTCACAAAGTCCACGCCGTCTTCGGCGTGGAGCCTGACGACGTCGATGAAATCCTTCGCGGAAAGTTCAGATAGATCCCTCTGATAGTGGATCACGCTGTCGTAGACCGGGACTGTGCCGATCATCGCGGGGCACTCGTGCGTGAGCTTCTGTCTGAAGGGCTGAGTGTTGCCGTGGCTGGAAAGGTCCATGATCGCGTGCGCGCCGAGATCGACCGCCGCCATCACCTTTTTCATTTCGACGTCGTAGTCCTTGCAGTCGCGCGAGACGCCGAGGTTGACGTTGATCTTCGTGGAGAGCATCGAGCCGACGCCGTTTGGCTCGAGACATTCGTGGAGCCTGTTGGCGCAGATCGCGACCTGCCCCTTTGCGACGAGCTCCCTGATCTCTTCCTCGGTCCTGTATTCCTTTTTTGCCACCGCCTTCATTTCGGGAGTGACGATGTCGCGGCGCGCGGCGTCCATCTGCGTTGCGTAGTTTCTCATGGTGAATTCCTTTCGAGAGATATTGATTACTTTTTCTTTTTTATTTCCCCTCGGCGAAGCGTCCGCCGAGATCGAAGGCGTGGTCCATGGGCCCGGAGCCCTTTCCGAGATCGAGCATCGCCGAGAGCGCGCCGGAAACAAAATCCTTCGCCCTCGCGACCGATTCACAGAGAGTGAAGCCCTTCGCGAGATTCGCGGCGACGGCGCTCGAAAGAGTACAGCCCGTGCCGTGAGTGTTGGGGTTGTCGACGCGTTTTCCTCTGATCCATTTTCTGACGCCGGGCGCGGCGAGAAGATCGTCGGCGTCGCAGACCCTGTGTCCGCCCTTCAACAGCACCGCGCATCCGAAGCGCGAACGGATAGTTTCGGCGGCTCTTTCCATATCATCGGCGTTCAGGATTTTTTCGCCCGTCAGGATCTCTGCCTCCGGGATATTGGGGGTGACAAGATCTGCGAGCGGGAAGAGCTTTTCCGTGAGAGCCGAAACGGCGTCGCTCTTCAAGAGCCTCGCGCCGCTCGTGGCGACCATGACAGGATCGACGACGACGTTTTTTGCGCGATAGAACGACAGTCTGTCGGCGATCGTTCCGATAAGCTCCAAAGAACTGACCATTCCTATCTTCACCGCGTCGGGAAAAATGTCTTCAAAGACGGCGTCGAGCTGAGCGGCGAGAAAATCGGGAGTTGATTCAAGGATATCCCTGACCCCGGTCGTGTTCTGCGCGGTCAGCGCGGTGACGGCGCTCATTGCGTAAACGCCGTTGAGGGTCATCGTTTTTATATCGGCCTGGATCCCGGCTCCTCCACAGGAATCGGATCCGGCTACCGTCAGCGCTGTCTTCATTTATTCTCTCCCTTCTTTGTCCGTCCCGCAGACGGCGAGAGCGAGTTTTTTCATCCGTTTTGCCGCCCCGAAGACGTCCCCTGCACCGAACACCGCCGAAACGACCGCGAGCCCGCTCACAAAAGTGCCAGAGAGCGAGAGAGCGTTTTCGGCGCTGATGCCGCCGATCGCGACCGCGGGGATCGAGACCGACGAACATATCTCGCGGAGCCTGTCGGGCGTGATCCTCACCGCGCCGGGTTTTGTCGGCGAGTGGAACACCGCGCCGACGCCGAGATAATCGGCGCCCTCTTCTTCGGCTCGTAGCGCCTGATCGACCGTCTTCGCGGTCGCGCCGATAATGAAATCTTTCCCGGCTCTTTTTCGCACCTCGCGCACCGAAGCGTCGCAGGCGCCGAGATGGACCCCGTCCGCGCCCGCCGCGAGCGCGGCGTCCGCGTCGTCGTTTATTATAAGCGGCACCGAGTATTTCCGGCAGACCGGCAGAAGTTGGGAAGCGATTTGAACGTATTCGTCCCGGGATATATTCTTTTCTCTGAGCTGAAGAATGGTCACGCCGCCGCGGAGCGCCTCTTCGACAGAAGCGATAAACTCATCTATCGGCTGAGAGCGGCGGTCCGTGATCGCGTATAACAAGAGTTTTTTTCTGTCAAGCATTCTTAAACTCCTTCACGAGCGCCTTTGGATCGGCGCAGGTCATGGCCGAACTCATCACGCAGAAGCCGGACGCGCCGCATTCATAGAGCGAGCGGGCGTTTTGCGGCGCGACGCCTCCGATCGCGAGGACCGGGATCCGAACCGCGGCGCAGACCTCTCTCAGAAAGTCCGTTCCCCTGCCGGGAAGCCCCTTTTTGCAGTCGGTGTCGAAAACGTGGCCCGCGCTGATATAGGTACAGCCGGCTTTTTCGGCCTCGGCGGCGTCGTCGGCGCTGTGGCAGGACGCGCCGAGAGTTTTATAACTCTTTCTTTTTTCCGGGTCGAGCGTTCTCAGGACGCCGAGGGGCAGATGGATATACGGATATCCGAGTTCATCCGCCGCCTCGGGAGATCCGTGAAGGACAAGCCTTGAAGGAGAGCCTGAAAAGATCGCGAGCGCCTCTTTCGCGAGCGCGAGATACTCGGGGTATGAAAGCCCCTTAGCGCGGAGGATCACGCAGTCGGCGCCGGACGAAGCGAATTTTTCGAGCCTTTTCAGAGGCGGCTCCGGGCAGAGCGAAAACTCCGTCACGAAAACGACGGCGGGCGGATCAGACGTAAACATAGTCGTTCAGAACGGGCTGGAGCCCCTCGCCGGAAATGTCGGAGCGCATAGAATCAAGGCTTCTTGTGTCGCTGATCTCGAACTGCTCGTCGCCCTCGGCGCCCTGAGATTCTTTGCCGCTGTACTTGCTCTCGTGGTCGCCGATGCCGGTGGAGACTCCGGCGGAGACCTTGGTCGCGGCGATCTTCACGATGCCGTTTCTGAATCGGGCGCTCTCTCTGGAGGAGACCGTGATCCCGACGAAGGGCAGGAAGATGCGGTAGGCGCAGAGGATCTGGCAGAGCTTTCTCTCGCTGACGTCGAGAGGATTGATCTTTTCGTTGTTGATTATGGGGCGCAGGCGCGGGCAGGAGAGCGAAAGCTCCGAGCGAGGATACTTCTTCTGAAGATAATAGACGTGGAGCGCGGAGGCGAGGGCGTCCTTTCTGAAGTCCGAGAGACCGAGGAGCGCGGAAAAGCCCGCCCCCCTCATGCCGCCCATCAGCGCGCGTTCCTGAGCGTCGAAGCGGTAGCGCCACACCCTCTTGTGACCGAGAAGGTGGAGAGTCTCGTATTTTTGTCTGTCGTAGGTCTCCTGAAAGACCGTGACGTAATCCGCGCCGCATTCTCTCAGATAGCGGTATTCGTCGGTGTTCAGAGGATAGACCTCTAAACCGACCATCCTGAAATACTTCCGGGCGAGCCTGCAGGCTTCGCCGATGTATCCGACGCTGCTGACGGCGCGGCTTTCCCCGGTGAGGATCAAAATCTCCTCCATCCCGCTCGCGGCGATGACGCTCATCTCGTGTTCGATCTGATCGCGGTCGAGCGCCATGCGGCGGATGTCGTTGTAGCAGTTGAAGCCGCAGTAAACGCAGTAGTTCTCGCAGTAGTTTGCGATATAGAGCGGAGTGAATAAATAGACCGTGTTTCCGAAATGTTTCGCGGTCTCCGTGCGGGCGCGCTGAGCCATCTTTTCAAGATAGGGCTCCGCCGCGGGTGAAAGGAGCGCCTTGAAATCCTCGACGGTGCACCTCTCGCGCTCTATCGCGGCGACGACCTGGCGCGGAGTGTAAACAGACGGATCGTAGGAGTCAAATTCCTTCATCACGAGATCGCAGATATTTGAGTCTATCTTTTCCATCCCGGGAAGAAATTCGTCTATGCTCTTTCTCGACGAGGGATCGTTTTCGAGACGGTGCTTTTTTTCGAGCGCCGCCGGAGACAGCTTTTTCGAATCGACGAAAAACGAGTTTTCCATTGTCTTTCCCTCTCCTCAGTCCCTCAGAAAGCCCGTCAGCGGATCGGACGCGCTCGAGCCCCTCGTCAGCACTCTGCCGAGCCCCGCGAGATGCGCCTTTCTGCCCGCCTCTATCGCGTTTTTGAAAGCCGATGCCATAAGCGGGATATCGGCGGAGGTCGCAAGCGCGGTGTTCGCCATCACGGCGGCCGCGCCCATTTCCATCGCCTCGCAGGCCTGTGACGGTCTGCCGATGCCGGCGTCGACGATGATCGGAAGGGAGATCTCGTCGATGAGGATCTGGATGAACTCCTTCGCGGCGAGCCCTCTGTTCGAGCCGATCGGAGCGCCGAGAGGCATGACCGCCGCCGCGCCCGCGCTCTCAAGATCCCTGGCGGCGTTGAGGTCGGGGAACATATATGGCAGGACCGTGAAGCCCTCGTTTGCGAGGATCTCGGTCGCCTTCACGGTCTCGGCGTTGTCGGGCAAAAGATATTTGCTGTCGCGCATGATCTCTATCTTCACGAAATCTCCGCATCCGAGCTCTCTTGCGAGCCTCGCGATCCTCACCGCCTCACTTGCGTCCCTCGCGCCGGAGGTGTTGGGAAGGAGCGTCACGCCCTTCGGGATGAAGTCGAGGATGTTCGATCCGCCCGCTGAATTTGCGCGGCGGACGGCGAGCGTGATGATCTCGGCTCCCGCCTGCTCTACGGCGGCGCGGATCAGCTCGAGAGAATACTTGCCCGATCCGAGGATGAAGCGGGACGAGAACTCTTTTTTGCCTAAAACAAGTTTGTCTTCCATTGTTTGCATCTCCAAATACTTATATCGAATATATTAATTTCTGTATTTATTTCAGATCCGAGCAGACCGGACAGCCCGGGTCGCGCACAAAGCCTCCCGTTACGCGGGTCGTCATAGAAAGGGTGTCGACTGTCAGGATCCTGCCGAAAAGCGGCTCTCCCGCGCCGGTGATGAGTTTTATCGCTTCCGCCGCCTGGATCGAACCGATCACTCCGACCGCCGCGCCGAGGACTCCGACCTCCGCGCAGGTCTGAGCGTGCGCGGGAGGATCGCCGAGAACGCATCTGAGGCAGGGAGTCTCGCCGGGAACGCAGGTCATGACCTGACCCCCGAAGCGGAGCACTCCGCCGTGGACGAAGGGCTTTCTCTCTCTGACGCAGACGTCGTTGACCAGATACTTCGAGCCGAAGCCGTCCGTGCAGTCGACGACGGCGTCGAAGCCCGAAAGGACGGACGGAGCGTTTGAAAGATCAAGACGGAAATCAAAAAGCTCGACTCTGACGTCCGGATATATCTCTTTGAGTCTCTTCGCGGCGGAAAGGACTTTCGGCTGACCCACGGAAAAAGAAGTGTGGATCACCTGCCGCTGAAGGTTTGTCAGCTCCACTCGGTCGCCGTCGCAGATCCCGATCCTTCCCACTCCGGCGGCGGCAAGATACGGCAGGACCGCCGATCCGAGACCGCCCGCGCCGACGACGAGAACGGAGGACGAGAGCAGCTTTTTCTGTCCGCTCTCCCCTATCCCGTCGAGGACGAGATGGCGCGCGAATCTCTTCTCAAGCTCCATTTCAGCCTCCTCCGACGAAGCTGACCGCTTCGACCGAATCGCCGTCTGAAAGGATATGCTCTCCGTGCTTCGACTTCGGGACCAGGACTCCGTTGACCTCGACCGCGACGCGGCCTAAGTCGAAGCCGAACTTTTTGAGCGCCTCCGCGATCGTGACGCCGTCGAGATCCGCGGGCTTCCCGTTGACTTTCACCATTTGTTTTCCTCCTTTATCCGTGCGAAAAACCGAAAGCGGAAGACGCCCGGTCGGGCCGCCTTCCGCAAAAAAACGTTTCTGACGTGCGTCCCTACGTTGGCATTACCCAAATCAGGTGACCGGTCGGAGGTCTCACCTCCCTCTCAGCCCGTTTACGAGCTCCCGCTTTCGCTGTTATTCTGTTTAGTGGATTATACACCCGCGTTCCGGTTTTGTCAATACAAAACGGGCGATTTTTTCAGACCTCGTCCGAATCGAAGCTGACCTTCTCCCCGAGGTGATCGAGAACTCCGAATCTGACGGGATAAAGCCTTTTTCCGTCACATTCGACGACGGACATCGAAGCGTTCTTTCTCCACGGGACGTCCTTGAAGCGATCCGGCGGGATCAATTTTGACGCCGCCTCTATCGCCATGACCGGCGTCGCGTGGGTCGCGATGACGACGGTGGAGTCGGGATAAAGAGAGCTGATGCGCAATACTTCCTTCACGACCCTGTCGGCAAGCTCCCTGACGCTCTCGCCGTCTGTGCAGCGGCTGTTGCCGACGTCGTTCTGCCAGACCGAATAATCGGGCATATATAACTTCTTGATGTCCCTGAAAGGCACGCCCTCCCAGCGGCCCGCCCTGATCTCGTTGAGGGCGGCGGAGCGGAAGATCGGGATCCGGCAGACGTCGGCAAACGCCTTTCCGGTAAGATACGCGCGCGTCAGCTCGCTTGTCCAGACACAGCAGGGCTTTTCGGTCCTGCTGACGTATTCGGCAGCAAGACGCGCCTGCTCCGCGCCCAGGGGCGTCAGCGCTGCATCCGTCCACCCTGCGAAGTATTCTTTGAGGTTCGCGTCGCTCTGTCCGTGACGGAAAACGAGAAATCTTGTCATATTTTTCGCCTGTCAATCCTGCTTGAAATCGAGAGAATAGACCTTCCACGCGCCGTCGACCAGCCTGAAATACATCACGCAGTCGAGGTCGAAATAGCGGATGTCGGTCTTAGTGCGGGTGATGATCTGCGTGCCGACGTAGCGGCAGGAGAAAACCTTGTCGCCGTAAGAGTAGAACTCGCCGACCGCCTCGTCCTTGTATGAGTGTCCGATGTGCGCCGCGTACCAGACGGTGGAAGTGTGCATCAGGGACTTGTAGAAAACGCTGTCGGCGTCGAAATACTTTCTGACGTCGCTTGAAGAGGCATCGTTTGTCAGATAGCGCTGATAGGTCTGCTGAGCTTCGACGGCAAGATCGGTGTATTCGGAGGCAAGCCGTTCGTCGTATGTGACGGTCTCGATGAACATTTCCGTTCCCATATCGTAAGCGGGAATGGCAAGATCGCCGTATTTATTTAAGCAGGCGATTTCAGGCTCCGTGATGAGCCCGTCTATCTGATATACAGTGAACGTGAGCCCGTCGACTCCCTCCGGCATGAACGCGCAGGATTCGGTCTCGATCCCGCTCTCGATCACGCTGTTTCGGGCGACCTCCCTTCCGTTGATGAGAAGCGTGCTGTCGGAGACGGTGCGGACCTTCACGGACGCCGTCGGGAAATCCTCGAGCTCGATGCGGTCGAATTCCCACAGCGTCTGACCCCAGCCGGGATCCTTCGCGCTCTTTTTCAAAAACAGGGTGGCGAGCTTCTTTCCCGCCGATTTCAGACCGAAACAGCGGATGCTCTGATCGGCGACGGTGATCTCGTAATCCGTGAGTGTCCCGCCTCCGATAAGGGTGTTGAGGTACTTTTCAAACTCCGCCTCGCCCTCGTAGGGACCGAGACGCTCGGAATAGAGGGAGTAAAGCCTGGAATAGTCGCCGCTCTCGAAATACTCGGCGAAAACGTCTCTTGCGACGTATTTCGGGAGGTTTCTCTCATACACGGAAAGATAGTCCCAGACGAAGTTCAGAACTATCCCGGTGAACAGGATGCCGAACACGACGAGGATGATGAGCACCTTGTAGAACTTCGGCATCTTCCTTTTGACTTTTGTCATCTGAAATCATTCCTCCAAAGGCCTGACCATGAAGAAGGTCGGAAGACGCCTGGGTCCGTAGAGCGAGGCGCTCTGGTTGATATGCTCGCCGTTGTAGATCAGGCTCGTGGAAGATCCGCCGTCGAGGTTGCAGGCGTTGACCGCCCCGAATCTGACGAAAAGCTCGATCATGTCGCGGTATGTGGCTCCGAGGCTCGTGGGGATGCGCCCCTCGATGACCAGAAACAGCACGGCGCCGTCTGCGCGCTGACCGATGCCGGTGCGCGGATTCAGGCTTCCGCCGGAGCCGCTGGTCGTCATCGGCTCGCCGTTCATCACAAGGATCGGTCCGAACGCGACGCAGTCCCTGATGTTCTTTTTGTAGGCCTTCGCGGCGCTGAAGGTCCCGACGATCAGTTTGTTGTCGGTGTCGAAGCCGACCACGCCGGAATCCGAGGTGTAGTCGCTGCCCCAGACCTTGACGCCCTTGGAGAAGGTCAGCCCGGTCGGCACGTCTCCGTTGCCGTTGCCGTTGGCGTCGGGGAATCCGCCGCCGTTTATTGCCGCGACGGCGCCCTCGCGCTCATAGACATCCATGATCTTCTTTCCCGCCTGGCCGTTCTTGAAGTTGGAACTGGTCGCGACGTAGACGCGCGAAGGATCGCGGATGATCATCATATATCCGTTGTAGGTCGCGCCTTTGACATGCTCTATGCGGATGCCGTCGGGATGATCCGCCCATTCGTCGTCGTCGGCGGAATCGGTGATCGGGTTTATGACGATCTGCGAGACGTCGACGTCCTGATCCGGGTCGATCTCCCTGACCTTCGTCTCCTCGACGAGTTTGTCGATCTCGGCGCTCGAGAAATAGAGCCTCGGAAGGATCCGTCCGACGGAGGTCTCCATCGCGGTGGCGACAAGAGAGTTGCGGAAGGACGGACTCGGGCCCCAGAACACGACGGCGCAGACGCCGTAGGCCGATGCCCCGACGTAGATGGCAAGAACGAGTATGAAAACGATCGCCCTGAAGACGATGCGCAGCACTTTATGCTTTGATTTTTTGGGATTGTTCGCGTTTTTCATCAGAAAAAAACTCCTTGGCGGCACCTTAAAAGAACAAAAG
>JAFTEP010000270.1 GCA_017453605.1 Clostridia bacterium | reverse complement strand
TATATCTGTCGAGAACGGCGTAGGTAAACCCGAGATTGTCCTCGTCCGTCTTTCCGCTCAGACCGTCGATCGGCGGCTTTTCAACGAGAGCCTCCGGAAGTCCCAGATATCTGCCCATGGCTTTTACTTCCGCAACGGTAAATGAACTCAGAGGGCTGAAGTCGCCCACTGAATCGCCGTATCTTGTGGAGTAGCCGACCCAGTCCTCGGAAAGATTGCAGGTGTTCGCGACTCTTCCGTTGAGACTTTGACTAACGGCGTAGACGGTCGACATCCTGATCCTCGCGGGAAGATTGGTCCTCGCCTGCTTTGTGATCCCGACTTCATCCGGGATCGCGTTCAAAACACCGTCAACGGCTGCGCCGATGTTGACGGTGTAGTTTTTTATGCCCAAAAAGTCGCAGAGCAAATGTGAATACGAGATATCGTGCTGTTCGCCCTGGGGCATCAGCACTCCTATAACTCTGTCTTTCCCGAGTGCCCTTACGCAGACGGCGGCGGTCACGGAACTGTCTTTGCCTCCTGATATACCGAGCACGGCGCAGCAGCCCGGGCCGTTCTTTTCAAAAAAATCTCTGATCCATTCGACGCATTTTTCGACGGCGTCAGCGGGATCGAAAGAATACTTTTTCATAAACGTCTCCCTAAAACAGATTTGCGACTATGGCGTATATAGCCGAAGCGACCATGAGCAGAGCGAGGAAGGCGGCCATGACCCTTATAAACATTTTAGATTTTTTAGATCCCATTAGTTTGATCCTCCGTGAAAATTGAAAAGAGTTCTGTATATTGTTTGTTTATTCGGACGGAACAGTCTGAGCGGGAGGCTCCGAAGGCTCAGGCTGAGCTGACGAGGCGGGAGCCTGAATCTGCTCGGGCGCGGATGTTTCGGGAGCCTGAGACGAGCTCGGCGGAGCAACTGTTGCGGAAGCTGAAGCCGAGGGCTCGGTCGGAGCGGCGGAAGACGAGGTTTCCGGCGCGTCAGTCGAGGGAGCGGTGGATGCAGGCACTGTCTCGGGAGGCACGCTCGCCGGTTCGCTCGAAGACGGAGCGGTAGATGCGGGAGCGGATGTGTCGGTAGCCGTAGAGCCCGGGGTCGCCGACGTGGCGGGCGCGGTAGACGCGGGAGCGGAAGTTGCGGGCACGGTGGAAGCCGGAGAGGATGCAGCAGGAGAAGACGTCTTTGAAGCCGTTGTTCCCGGCGCAGTTGCGGAGGGAGCCGCGGTCCCGGGCGCTGCAGACGCCGGTGCGCTCGTTCTCGGCGCGGTAGTTCCCGGAGCGGTTGCCGGAGCTCTTGTCGTTCTCGGCGCTGTGGTCGAAGGCGCAGTTGTGCGGGATGCGGTGGAAGGTATGTTCGCGGTCGAGCGCGGTGCGGTAGTCGCGGGAGCGGATGTAGGACTCAGGGTCGACGCTGGCGCCGAACTGCTCGGAGCGGTCGACTCGGGAGTCTTGGGGTAATCGAAGATCTTGTTTGTGAGGAATCTGTAGAACTGGGTCTTGTTCTGACGGATCATCGTCGATATGCTCGCGCCCGCCGTGATCGCTCTGTAGATCACGTCGTAGCTGGCGGAAGCGAACTGGTTGTAAACGGGACCGAGCACGAAGCCTATATCGTAATATTGGCTTTCGAAGACCTTGTTGACGATAAGGGCTTCATCGTTTGAAGAGAGATACATGTGCATATATAGGCTCAGATACGCGTTGTTCACCATGTTGAGAGACGAGGTGCTGAGAGCGTCGAGAATGGCTCCGGCTCTGTTCCTGTCGGGACAGTTGACCGGGACGTAGGTCACCTGGAACGTGTCGTCGATATAGGAGCTGTAATCGCTCTGTTCCTCGTTGAATTTGGGCAGCGGAAGGACGGCGACCGACAAGCCGGAAGATCTTAAGGACGTGAACTGTGAAATGCGCGAGATATAAAACAGCGATTTTCCCTCTTTGAAAAGATCGAGGGAGCTTTTGGACTGTCTTGAGGAGTTGTCGTAATACGCGCTCGACTTCATCGTGTTTGTGATAAGTCTTGTTATATTCGTGGCGACGTTGGTCTCGAGAGCGATCTGCGGATTCAGCGGCGGTTCGTTCGTGAAGAAGTGAACGCCGGTCGAAGCCCAGACGAGGTTGATGAACGTGTTGTCGCTGACGGAGCTGCAAAGACCCGTAAGTTTAGATTTTGAAGCGGTGGCAGCGAGGGCGTTGAGCTCGGACCAGGTCCACTTTCCATCAAGGACCATCTGCGTCAGATCCTCTCCTCCGATCGTGCTCAACAGAGCTCTGTTTGTAAAGACGCAGTAGGAATTCTCGGGCGAATCCGTCAGAGAACCGGCGACTGCGTAGGTGATGATCCCCGTCGACATCGCGTCCATCGCGCTCATGTTGTAGCAGGGCTTGGAAAAGTCGATCCCGAGCGTGTTCACGTTGGAATACATATTGAAAGTCACGAAGTAGTCGAGCATATCCGCCGGCGCGACGATCAGATCGCATCCGGGCAGACCGGAAAAGTAGTCGGTTTTGAGAGTGTTGAAAAAGTCGTTTACGGGAACGGAGACCTGTGTCAGTCTGACGTTGAACCTGTCCTCGATCTTCTGATTCCTTTCGAGAACGAGGTCGTCGATGATATCGCCCGCCGACGACGGGAAGATGTTTTTGGAATGGTAAGCCGCGATCCTGAACTGCTCTCCGCCGTAATCAGCGGCGGGCAGAGCGTCGAAGAGTTCGTCCGCCGCGCTTTTTGTGGTCTGAGGTGCGGTGGGAAGAACGAATTCGGAAGAAGCGGGAACAGAAGAAGTCGCCGGAGCGACGGTCACCGACGGAGTATTGTTTGTTTTGCCCTGGTCATTTATGCCGGTGCACGCGACAAGAAACGTCGGGAGAAGCATCGCCAGAACAAGGATCGCCGGCGCGAACCTGCAGAATTTTGATTTTGGCAATTTTATCTTTGACATTATTCCTCCGGGATTATTGACGGATCAATATTCTTTAAAATCTTAAAGGCGCGAAATAGCCGATCATAATTATTTGAACTTATACGGAAGATATACTATCATTTTGCACTTAAAAAGTCAATTCGATTTTGTTAATTTTCTGTGCGCGTTCTTTTACAGATGTTTTTGACGTTTTTTTGTTGAAAAATCTTTATAAAAGTGATAGAATCATTCACAGTAAATGATTTGACTCACAACAACTCCGAAGAAAGGTCGATAAAAAGATAATGGATCTTCGCGTCGCCGCCGCAAAGGCCGCAATCGGACTGAAAAAACTCTTTGATAAAAACTCTATTCCTTTCTGCTCAGCTATAATCACAGCCGCGGGAAGCGGAACGAGGATGGGCGGAGTCTCAAAGCAGTTCATTGAACTGAACGGAAAGAAAACCGTGCTTTATTCTCTCGAGGCTTTCGGCAACTGCGATTACGTCAAAGAGATCGTCGTTACCGCGAGAGCGGACGAAGTCGAAAAGATGAAAGAGACCGTCGGCGAATTTTACGCTTCCAAACCTGTCAAAGTAGTCGCGGGAGGAAAAACAAGACAGGAATCAGTTGAAAACGCATTCTTCGCTCTCGACAAAAAGTGCGGCTGCGTCGCTATCCACGATGCCGCGAGACCTCTCGTGACAAGCAGTGACGCGAAACTTCTTTTCGAAGAGGCTTTCAGATACGGCGCGGCTACCGCCGCGTATCCCGTGGCTGACAGCATGAAGAAGGTCGACGGCAATTTGTTTTTGGCGTCCGACGCCGACAGAGATGGCGTCTGGGCTGTGCAGACTCCTCAGGTCTTCCTTTGCGACGTATACAAGGCGGCGCTCGCCGTCGCAAGAAGAGACTCGCTTGAAGTCACAGACGACAATTCCATAGTGACTCACGCGGGATTTTCCGTAAAGGCCGTAAACACGGGAAACAAAAGCTTCAAGCTTACCTCCCCCGAAGACGTCGGACTCATTGAAGCGCTGCTCGTAAAAAGAAAAGAAGAAAATATCGATAACTCAACTATAACGGAGGAAACAATATGAAGATCCGGGTCGGTCAGGGATACGACGTTCACAGATTCGCCGAGGGCAGAGATCTGTACCTTGGGTGTGTCAAAATAGATTACGCTTACGGACTTCTCGGCCATTCTGACGCCGACGTTTTGTCCCACGCCATCATGGACGCGCTGCTTGGCGCCTGTGGTTTGAGGGATATCGGCTATTATTTCCCTGACACGGATCCGAGATATGAGGGGATTTCGGGGACCGAGCTTCTGAGGATCACCGCAAAGATCGTGCGCGAAAGCGGTTATGAGATAGAAAACGTCGATTCCACAGTCATCTGTCAGGCTCCGCGGCTGAAGGACTACATCCCGCTGATGAAGGAGAACGTCGCGCTCGCGCTCGGCATCCCTGCCGCCGACGTCGGGATCAAGGCGACGACAGAAGAAGGTCTCGGTTTTACGGGAAGAAAAGAAGGGATCGCCGCGCAGGCCGTCTGTCTTGTAAGGACCGTATGATAGTTTTTAATAATTTTCAGGATCCGGAGAGTTTTTCAAAAAAGCTCTCCGGATCCGACATTTTTTTTAGCCGGAGCCTGATAGAATAGTTCAGGAGCAAACTTCGGGAGGAATGATGCGTGAAACGCGAGATCTTTGTAGACAGCTACGTTATCGTGAACTCACTGATGAACTGGGCGTGTCTATACACGGCGTCGGGACTTGCCGGGATCGCGCCGAAAAAACTGCGTCTCATACTCGCTTCGCTTATTGGGTCCGGATTCGCCGTCATAGTGTCCGCTTTTTCGATCCCACCTGTGCTGACGATATTCTTATGGGTGTTTACGGGCGCATTTATGTGTTTTGCGGCGTTCGGAAGACTGAGCCCGAAAAGGTTTTCTGTTCTGCTTACAGTGACGCTTGTTTGCGGCTTCGCTTGCGGCGGACTCGCGGAAGGGCTTTTAAATCTTGCCGCCGGATTCGGGGCAAATACAAAGATCACTCTCTCCGTACTTATAGTTGCCGTGACTTTGCTTGTGACAGTTTTCAGATTCTGCGGAGAGCTGACGAAAAGTCGGCTTGAAACGGTTTGCGCGACGGTGAGGATAGAAGCTTTCGGCAAATCAAAAAGGATGCTCGGACTGTGCGACAGCGGAAATCTTCTCAAAGAGCCGATCAGCGGCTGGCCGGTAATAATTGTCGGATACGGCGAGGCAAAAGGATTTATCCCGGACGAATATTTCGGAGGAAGCATAGTTGCTTCTAACAACCTTTTCGCTGTTCCCGTTTCTTCCGTAGGAGGGAAAAAGATAATATACGGTTTTATTCCTCAGAGCATCGTGATAAGCGGAGCAGGAAGAAAACGAAAAAGAACCCTTGATGAAATAATAGTCGCTGTAGACGCGGACACCGAGCTTTTCGGAGGCTGCGGCTGCCTCGTGCCGGCAAATTTGCTTTAAAAGATCCGGGAAAGGAACCAACAATGAACAGACTTCTGAAAACCCTGCTTGAACTTCTGGGATTTGAAAAAGTATGCGGTTACGTCAATTCGCCGACGGAACTTCCTCCCCCTCTCTGTGCGGCGGAGGAGACTGAGTGCATCGAATCGCTCGGCGCGGATCCCGAAACGAGAAAAAAGGCAAGAAACACTCTTATCGAACACAATTTGCGTTTGGTCGTCTACATAGCCAAGAAATTTGAGAACACCGCCGTACCGATCGAGGATCTCGTTTCGATCGGAACGATAGGGCTTGTGAAGGCGGTCAGCAGTTTCATCCCGGAAAAGAACATAAAGCTCGCGACCTACGCTTCGAGGTGCATAGAGAACGAAATACTGATGTTCATAAGGAAAAACACACAGATTCGAGGCGAGATCTCCATTGACGAGCCTCTGAACACGGATCAGGACGGAAACGAACTCGTGCTCGCCGACGTTCTCGAGTCCGATGCTGATGAAATAAACTCCAACCTCGAAAAGCAGGAGGAAAAGAAGATGATCGCCCGTGCACTTCAAAGCCTTTCAGAGAGGGAAAGAACGATAATCGTTTTGAGGTTCGGGCTCGGAGGCCATCGGGAGAAGACCCAGAAACAGGTAGCCAAGATGCTGAACATTTCACAGTCATACATATCTCGCCTTGAAAAAAAGATAATATCTAAGCTCAAAGAACAGATAGTTTCCTGAAAGATTATTTACAAACGGCGCGCAGTGTGATAAAATATCTGCGGATATTATTATAGATAAGGTAAAAAAATGTTCGACAGATTTATGCCGGACGCCGATTTCGGCACCGTGTTTGAGATAAGAGCGTCCATAATAAAAGCTCACGGCGTCGAAGGCGTCGTCTTCGATATAGACGACACCCTCGTGCGGCACGGAACGCCGCTTCCGGATGAGAAAATAAAAGAATATTTTAGTTCGCTTCACGAAAGCGGCATCAAAACCGCGCTCGTTTCCAACAATTCAAGCGAAAGAGCCCAAAAGTTCGGGAAGGAACTCGGTGTGAAGGCGTTCGGAAATGCCGGAAAGCCGAAGAAAAGCGCGCTTTTTGCTCCTTCAGCCGAACTTGACGCTCCTGTAGAGAAGATCCTTTTCGTCGGCGATCAGCTTTTGACAGACTGTCTTTGCGCAAAAAGAAACGGGATGAAGTTTTTTCTCGTCGACCCGATCGACCCTTATGAAAATAAATTTTTCTATCTGAAAAGGCTTCTTGAAAAACCTTTACTGAAAATTTACAAAGCAAAAAAGAAAAAATAAGTTTGTTTTATTGCTTTTTTCTGCTCGATATGAGATAATATTCTTCAGAAAGCCCATTCATTCTTATCTTGAACGGAGCCGCAACGATGATAGGAAACTTCATTTACCACACGCCGACAAAAATGTATTTCGGCAGAGATTCGATAAAGTTTCTCCCGGAAATTGTCGAAAAATACGGCAAAAACGTCCTTCTCACATACGGCGGAGGATCTATAAAAAAATCGGGTCTCTACGACAAAGTCAAAAAACTGCTCGCCGATCACAATATCGTAGAGCTTTCGGGCATAGAGCCCAATCCCAAGTACGATCCGTCTGTCGTCACGGGCGCGAAGCTCTGCAAGGAAAATGCCGTGGACGTCATCCTTTCGGTCGGAGGCGGTTCCGTCCTGGACTGCTCGAAGGCCATCTCCGCCTGCGCGATGTACGACGGAGAGGGCTGGGATCTCATTTCCGGAAAGGTCAAGGCAAAAGAAGCTCTCCCCGTGGTGGATATAATAACTCTCGCCGCCACCGGCAGCGAGTACGACAGCGGATGCGTCATCTCAAACACTGCTCTCTGTGACAAAAGGGCGTACGTGGACGACCTTCTCTACCCCGTCGCGTCTATCCTCGATCCGGAATACACGTTCAGCGTCTCCAAGTGGCAGACTGCCTGCGGGACCTCAGACGCGATAAATCACGTTCTCGAACAGTTTTTCGCGTATCCGAGTTCGTCGTTCAACGACGGAGTGATGATCTCAGCCATAGATTCACTGATGAATAACGTCCTGACGGCGCTCAGAGATCCTGACGACTACGAGGCAAGGAGCGAATTGATGTATGTCTGCAGCTGGGGCTGCAACGGGATCCTCGCAAACGGTTCCGGATATTCGGGCTGGCCGATGCACTCCATCGAACACGCTCTCAGCGCATATTTTGACATAACTCACGGAGCGGGTCTCGCGATAATAACTCCGCGCTGGATGAAGGAGATCCTTTCTGAAAAGACCGTCGAAAGATTTGTTACTCTCGGGAAAGGGCTTTTCGGTCTCGGCGACGATCTTGATGGTTTTGACGCGGCCAACCGTGTAATAGACAGGTTTTTTGCATTTTTTGAGTCGATCGGGATCCCGATGAGTTTGGAAAAACTCGGCGTGAAGGCCGATAAGATCGACGAAATGGCTGACCATATCCTCGAATACGACAGCACAGACGAACCGTGGATGTTTGCTCCCCTTGACAAGGCGGCGCTGAAGCGGATCCTTGAAGCAAGTATGTGAAAGCGGAGAAAAAATGACAGGCAACGAATTTATTGACCAGCTTCGATCGGGCGCGGATTTCATGAAGCCCGAGGATCTGGACTCGCTTGTGAGCTTTTACGAGAACCGCCTGCTGAAGGCGAAATCCGCCGACGAAGAAGAGAAGATCGTGGCGGATTTCGGAAGCATCGAGCTTATCCTCAGAAAGCTCAAGATCGAGTACGGAAAATTGAAAAACAACCCGAAATCGTCTTCCGAGACCGAATCGGAGACAAAAAAACAAGAAGAGATCGCCGCAGATCTCATAAAAGATGAGCCCGCAAATGACTCCGAGTCCGAACAGACTCCCGATGCGGACGAATCCGAGGAAGATGACGACGACGTCAGGATCTTCGGAGAGGACGATCATACAGAAAAAGATCGCAAAAAACGCCCTGTCCGCGGTATCGGCTCCAAAAAGAACGGCGGCAATGTTTCGCGCAGAAAGTATTACGGCCTGGCGAACACGATCATCGACAAACTCAATATTCCCGACGAGAACAGAAAGCCGGTCTCTATCGCCCTTAGGATCGTCTTCTCCCCCGTCTTTGTCATCCTCACGGTCCTCCTCGTGCTTTTGTACGTTGCGGCGCTCGCCGTGATAGTTGCGGCCGCCGCTGTTCTCGGGATCATAGAGGCGGCTCTGATCCTCGTTTCCGTTGCGGAACTCGTCTACGGGATCGTGATGTTCCTCACGAGCGTTCCCGTCGCTCTGATAGAGATAGGCCTCGGCACGATGCTTATAGGCGTCGTTACAGCGATAACCGCCCTCGTCTATCAGCTTCTGACGGGTGTGATCCCTCTTGCAATGAAATCTATAACAAAACTCTATCTTTGGACATTCAGGTTCCTCAGAGAGTTCATCTTCGGGTCTGACGCGGGAGGTGAAAAGAAGTGAAAAAGAACACCAAATCCATGCTGATCTCGGCGCTGATCCTTTTTGTCGCGGGATTTCTGCTTACTATCATCACGCTTATCTACACTTCCATAACCAAGATCGACATCTATCCCGGCCAGAACAACTCTAAGCCCGATATCGGAAACGTCACGAAGACCTTTGAGGAAATGGGCGCCGTTCCCGGAGTCGTGATAAAGAAGATCGAATTGACCTCCTACGTCGGCAGCGTGAACGTGGTCTCCACGGAAGGACAAAGCAGGATCGCGCTCGAGAACACGGATCTCAACAACCTCGAGTATTTCTTCGGCGACGGTCTGCTTTCCGTCGGAGAAAAGAACCCCGTCGGTTTTTTGGGAGTTGAAGTTTCTAAAAACGGCTTCAGTTTCAACGGTCTCAGGCAGATCTTCCGCTGGTCTAATAACGCCCGGACCGAAAGAAACATCACGCTGTATATCAATCCCGCGGATTTCGATCTGGTTCTCAACGTCACCGGTTTTGTCGGAGATATCAAGGTCAGAGATATTTCGTGCAGCGAACTGTATATCAAAAATTCCGTCGGTTCCATCATGATCGACGGCTGCTCGATGAGTTCGGTCCTGAACGTCAAGAGCGACGACGGCGACGTTTATCTGAGACGCTGTTCTTATCCTCAGGCTACAGTCGATCTTACTTTAGGCGATATCTTCGCTCTTATCGGCTCAAACAAGACAAATCTCAAGACCGTCAAGGGCGACATACTCGTTCTGACCCAGCTTTCCGACGAAGACTATCAGCTCCGTCTCTCCACGACACTCGGCGGCATTTCTCCGTTTTCTTATGAAAACGACAAAAAGGAATACAGTCTCTACAGCGCCGAGAACAATTCTCTGTGGTGTCAGTCCGTCGTGGGATCGGTCAGGCTGAGAGAATTCGATTCGGAAAAATATCCCGAAACCGACTTTGAAGTTTTCGGCGACTTGCTTAAATTGCCATAAGCAAAAAAGAATAAACTCTTTTTTGGGACGCCATACTCTATTATGCGCCGGGCTTGCAAGACGGCGCGCATCAGCAAAAACGAAAGGCATCTCAAAAAAATGCTTGACAGGATAGCTCTCATTGGGCTGATAATCGGCGGTCTCAACTGGGGAAGCGTCGGACTGTTCAAGTTCGATTTTGTTTCCTGGATCTGCGGCGGCTCGGACAATCTTGTCGCCAGGATCATTTTCTCAGTCGTCGGTCTGTGCGCACTCTGGTGCGTTTCGCTCCTCTTCAGAGAGAGAGACAGACTCATCGAAGCCGAGGATCACTGAAAACCGTTTTTACGGGCGGCTCCTTAACGGGGCCGCTTCTTTTTTAATACGTTTTATGCAATTCTGTTTTGACAAATCATAAAGAATGGGATATAATACCCGTATACTATAAACTCGCGGATCAGACCGCGAAAAGCCGGGAGACGCATGAAAAAGAGATTATATCTTCCTCACGTCAAAAAACACTGGTACTGTTTTTTGCTCGGACCGTTGTTTATGATCCTCGAGGCGAGCGGCGAGTTCATCCTGCCGTCAGTCAGCGCGAAGATCATTGACGAGGGCGCGGCGAACAGGGATCTGGAGGTCATTTTCAGATACGGCGCATATATGCTCGTCATCGCGCTTGCGATGATGCTCACGGGTGTTCTCGGAGCGTTTTTCTCGATCCGGGGTTCTTCAAGACTTGCCGCCGGAGTCAGAAAAGACACCTTCGGGAGGATCCAGCGCTTTTCGTTTTCAAACATCGACGATTTCACGACGGGTTCATTGATAACCCGACTCACAAACGACGTGACACAGGTCCAGAATTTCACTCAGACTCTTCTCAGGGGCTTTTTCAGGGCGCCGATCATGCTCATCGGCGCGCTGGTCATGTCATTCTCGATGAATCCGCGGCTCGCTCTTGTCATTCTCATCGTCGTGCCCCTTCTTGCCGCGGCGACGGCGGCGATCATCATCATCGCCTCCCCCAGGTACACAGTCATGCAAAAGCAGCTCGACGTTCTGAACTCCGACGTGCGCGAGACAGTCACGAACGAAAAAGTGATAAAGTCCTTTGCGACCGAGGAACACGAGAAGAAGAAATTCGAGCGCATCAGCGATGAATTGAAGGACAAAACCGTCCGGGCTCTGAAAATGATGA
The DNA here is from genome assembly GCA_017453605.1 of Clostridia bacterium. GTDB lineage: Bacteria > Bacillota > Clostridia > Oscillospirales > SIG627 > SIG685. The sequence goes on along the minus strand of JAFTEP010000270.1, from coordinate 2,286 downwards.
TCCTGATGCAGCCCGTTTCTGCCCTTGCGATCAATCTGACGACAGTCGCGGTCGTGTGGTTCGCGGGCAGACAGATCATGGTAAACGATATGACGGTCGGCACTCTGACCGCCTTCATCACCTATCTTTCTCAGATACTTACGGCGCTGAACTTTGTCGCGAACATCGTCCTGCAAGGCACGAGAGCGAGCGCGTCGAGCAAGAGGATCAGAGAAGTCTTCGGCGCCGATATCCCGATAACAGACAATCTGGCCGACGAGAACGCCCGGATCGAAAGCGGAGACATCACTTTCGAGGGAGTTAAATTCAAGTATTTTAAGAACAATCCCGGCTGGGTCCTTGACGGAATAGATCTTGAAATAAAGAGCGGGCAGACCGTCGGGATAATCGGATCTACCGGCAGCGGCAAGACCACTCTCGTATCTCTGATACCGCGCCTTTACGATACGACAGAGGGCAGAGTCCTCGTCGACGGAAAGGACGTCAGAACTATCCCGTCTCGCGTTTTAAGGGACAAGATCTCCGTCGTTCTGCAGAAAAACACTCTGTTTTCCGGCTCAATAGCTGAAAATCTTCGCTGGGGCGATCCTCAGGCGAGCGACGGGGATATCGAGAGGGCCTGCCGCACCGCTCAGGCTCACGACTTCATAAGCTCGATGCCCGACGGCTACCAAACCCTTCTCGTCAGGGGCGGTCAGAACCTTTCCGGCGGTCAGAAACAGAGGCTCTGCATAGCGCGCGCACTTTTGAAGCGTCCGGCGATAATCATTCTCGACGACTCCACGAGCGCCGTAGATACCGCGACGGACGCGGCGATAAGAAGAGAATTCGCATCGAGCCTCAAAGGAACGACAAAGCTGATAATCGCCCAGAGGATAAATTCCGTCATCGACGCTGATGTGATCGTCGTGATGGACGAAGGAAAGATCGTCGGAACGGGAAACCACGTCGAGCTCATGAAGACCTGCTCGGCTTACCGCGAGATATACTGGTCTCAGAACGACAAAAACAACGACGCGGGCGATACTTTTGCCGCAGAAAGGGAGGCGAAAGTCAATGCCTGAAGACCGCTTTGAACTTCTCGAAAAGAAATACGGCGGGACCGAAGTCAAGAACGCTCCCAAGCACATGACGCTCGGACGCGGCGGCGGTCCGGGATCCGCCATGAGCGCAAACGGCAAACCCAAGGATATGAAAAAGACCGTCCTGCGCACTCTTTCCTATATAGGAAAAGAAAAAAAGCTCATGGCGATCGCCGTTTTCTTCGCTCTCGCAAATACCGTGCTTTCACTTATCGGGACATACAGACTTAAGCCTATTATCAACGAGTTTATATATTACGATCCGAATGAAGCAGACGTGACGCCGAGGCTCGCCGCTCTCGGAACGGCGCTTATCATACTTACGGCGATCTATCTCGGCTCTGTCCTCTCTCATTTTCTTCAGCAGAGGATCATGCTCGCCGTCTCTCAAAAAACGCTCAAAAACCTGAGAAAAGAGCTCTACGACAAGCTGCAGGAGCTTCCGATCAGCTATTTTGACTACAACGCCGCGGGCGACATCATGAGCCGCTTCACGAACGACGTCGACGCTCTCGGCGAAATGCTCAACACGACACTCATTCAGATCATCACCGGCGCCGTGACTCTTGTCGGGACTGTGATACTTATGCTCGCAACAAGCCTTATCCTGGGCGGGATAACGATAGTTATGAGCCCTCTTATGGTGATCGCTTCAAAGCAGATAATCAAAAAGAGCCGCGGCGCGTATCAAAGACAGCAGAAAAGCCTCGGGATGCTCAACGGATTTTCAGAGGAAACGATCTCCGGACAGAAAGTCGTCAAGATATTCGATCACGAAGATATGAGCGCAGAGGAATTCGACTATCTCAACAATAAGCTTCTCGACGCTCAGATCGAAGCGCAGTTCCGCTCGGGACTTATGGGCCCGGTCACCCACCAGCTCTCAAACGTCACCTACGCGATAACTGCCTGTGTGGGCGGGATACTGATTATAACAAACAACTTCGACGTCGGCGGTCTGACCGTCATTCTCAATTTCACAAGACATTTCAACCGCCCGATCAACGAGATCTCGATGCAGATGAACACCGTGTTTTCGGCTCTCGCCGGAGCCGAGAGGGTCTTCGAGGTGCTCGATATGCCCGAGGAGATGGACGATCCCGATCCTGTGATCCCCGAAAAACTCACGGGCGAGGTCAAGCTTGACGACGTCAGTTTCGGATATATCCCGGGAGTGCCGGTGCTGAAGCACATCAGCCTTGAG
>JAFTEP010000269.1 GCA_017453605.1 Clostridia bacterium | reverse complement strand
GAAAACAGCCCATTTTGCCCCGGTCGGAAGAGTGATGATCGCGCTCGCGCATTTGCCCGTCGCGGCGAAGCGCCTGGTCCCGGCGTTTTTAACCGGAACGCAGTCCTTCTCCGGGGTGTCTTCCGGAACAACGCGGACGTATTCGCTCAGGATCTCCACGCGGTCGGGGTCCTTCGGGATCAGCTCCCAATCCGAGGTCCTTCCCCTGCCCCAGAGCGCACCCGCGGAGGAACCGTTGACCGGGTGATCCGAAAAGCGCTCGAACATTCTCGAAACGTCGGTCTCCGCAGCGTCGGCGGGAAACCGGAAGCCGCGAGCGGAGAGGATCCGCAGAGAAGCTCCGTCCGTTATGACCGGCGCGTTCATCAGCGCGCGGATCTCGCCGTCGCTGAGAAAAGGAGCGTTTTCGGGATGCAGGAGCCTCACCTCGTCCGGCGCGGCTCTCCTGTTCATGTTGATCGAAAAGCCTTCAAACCTCAGAGCCTGAGCGGCGCGGGGACGCTTCTTGACGTCGCCGCCGGGGAAGCCCGGTTCAACGGGTCTGCCCTCGTCCGCAATCACAAGGTTCCAGCCCGCGGCGCGGGTGGAAAGCGCGTTCTTCGAGAGGCGCTCCCAGTAAGGTCTGTGGGCGGCGAAGGCGGCGAACATCTTCCCGAACCATTCCATTGGCTCGTAGTCGTTCATCAGGACGGCGTAGCTCATCGCGTTGTTTCCGCCCGCCAGATAAAGGGAGGTCTCAAAGCAGGTGCCGCCGATGCTCTTTCCGTAGACGACGTCAGGGGTGCTCTCTATCTCCGGTCTGAAGTCGGTCACGTAATCCGGAGCGACGCGGTTCTGAAAGTCTATCCACTCGAGCTTCTCGACGAACGCCGAGGGATTGTGGTCGTTGTAGCAGCCGCCGCCCGGTCTGCTCCCGGGAGCGCGGCCCGTGCTCTCGAGGATTGCGTCCGTCACGAAGACGTTGTCGTGTCCCTCGTATCCGATCCTCCAGCCGTGCTGACAGCTCAGGATACAATCGGGCGCCTCTTCGTGCAGCATCGCGCCGATCTCTTTGACGAAATCCGCCACGCCGTCCCGCAGGAACCGGGTGAACCTCAGCTTCCATTCGGGATCCCCGGTCTCAAATTCCTTCACCAGCGATTCGCGCGTGAAGGAGGAGCCCCAGAGAGAATTGAATTTTTCCATACACTTCGGGCAAAAACAGCCGAACCTGACCGGAGAGTGGTTGGTCATCCGCAGATCGTCGTCGATCCAGACCGCGTAAGGACGGATGAGGCGAACGTATTCCCTCAGAGCAAAGACGGTATAATCGCGAAAAAACCTGTCGTTCCAGCAGAAGCAATAATCCGCGCTCACCCCGTCGTGACCGACCAGATGTCCGACGGGCGAGCCTTCATAGACAAGCCCCGTGCAGTCGAGCGCAGACATATACTCCCCGTGTCCTATGGTGTTCGAAAGCTGCAGAGATACGCGCAGACCCGCCTCCCTGAGCTTCTTTGCCTGAACGGCGAGGATCCCGGCGGCTCTGCGGTGCGTTTGAGGCTTCGGGAAGCCGTAGTCGGTCGCGAGCCAGACCTCGTCGCAGCATCCCGGATGCGCCTTCACGGCGCGGATGAAGGAGTCGATGAAGGCGGGATCCTTCTGAGTGTTGCTTCCGAGTCTCTGTGTGAGCATGGGCATGCGTCCTTTCTGATTCATTCAATCCGTTCATTCAATCCGACAATCGGCAGCGGAAACGTGCGCGCCCGCCGCCGGAACGCCGAAATCCTTCATTCCTCCTGAAAGTCTCTGAGAAGGGCGTCGAATCTCGCGTTGACGGAGGATTCCATGGTGCCCCAGAACGACGCGAAGTTCTCGGTGCCGTCCCGGCCTATCATATAGCGGTAGCCGAAGGACACGTTGCCGAGCACAGATGAATAGATCAGCCCGAAGTTGAAGTTTGAGCCCTCCCTGATGATGTCGTACATCTTGATGTCCTTCTGGTCCTCGGCGTCCGTGCGCAGATAGCGGTACTTCATGACGGTCTCGAAGTAGTTCGGGGTGACTGTTCTGTAGGATTCCTCGTTGAGCTTCTCGAGCGTCGTTCCGGCAAGATCGCACCTTTCCAGCCTCTCGTCGAGAAGGTCGGCGGCGAGGGCGAACGCGGAATATCCGTCGGACTGGCTCGTGTAGTACTTCTCCTGCTCCTTATCGTACTTGGGCATCGGAAGGAGCCCGAAGTCGTCCTTCATGTCTCCGAAGCTGGCGGGATAGTAAAGGGTCTCGGTGAAGAAGATCAGCGTGGCGTTTACGAACTTTTCAAGGATCATCTTGTGAGCCTCGCTCTGGTTGTAGTAGGCGGTGTTGTAGAGCACGCCCGCGCTGTCGGTGTTGAAGTGGTAGAGCTTGCTGATGACGTCGACTCCCCTGTCGGAGTAGTAGTCGAGATATGGCACGCCGTTCTCGTCCATGCGGGTGATGCGGGCGTCCATCCCGTACTGGAAAGCGTTGGACGGGACAGGGCCGCTCCACCAGCTCGCGAAGGCGTAGAAGTCGCCCTCGGATCTCTGTCCGTCTCCGTCGGCATCGTTGTAGACGTCCCTGCAGATCTCGGTGAACTTGTCAAAAGTCCACTCCCCGTCCTCAACGAGCTTATAAAGCCCCTCCGTCCCGCCCCAGGCACTAAGATGCTCGTCGGCGAGGCGTTTGTTAAAGAAGACGCAGCAGGCGGACGCGACGGAAGAGATCGCCAGATCCCCGGTCACGGTGTAGATCTGATCGAAGACCGTGGCTTCCTCGACGTAGAACCGGTTCCACCAGGGCTTTGTCAGATCCATCGAGGACTCATCCTCGACGTCCTTGAGGTTGGCGTAGCACCAGCTGCGGACGGCGGAGGTCAGAAAGTACGCGTTGCCGGCGATCAGGTCATAGTCGCCGGTGCCGGAGAGCACCACTCTCGCCACCGCGCTCGAGAACTCGGTCGAGGCGGATCCGGGAATCACGACGTAGTTGAGGGTGATCCCGAGATCGTTTTCGACCTTCAGATTGCGGTTGTAGACGGCGTCGTTGATGAGGTCTCCGTTGAGGCCCTCGACGAAGAACTCGTTCCCTCTTGAGGAATCGAGAACGAAGTTGACTTGTTCTCCTTCGAACGTTTTGCCTTCGGGAACGGAGCTTTCGACCTTTTCCCTGCCCCATTCGTCGAGATCTTCGTTCGTGACGGCGGATTTGCCGCCGGTCTGCGCGGCGGGGGCCGAAGTGTTCGGGCGAGCCTCGCCGGTCGACTTCTTCTGCTTTGCGCAGGCGGAAAAGAGCGACAGAGCCGTCAGCGCGGCGAGAATCGCGCAAATGATCTTTTTCATGTCCGTTTTTCCTTATCTTATTATTATAATAGGTCCGGATCCCCGTCATACGGATACGGATCCCCGGGCTCACGCGAGAAACGCCGGGACGGACGCGGCACGGTCACGACGGGCGTCATAATCATAAAACGATCATTATTGACAATCATCGATTTATCTGCTATAGTGTTAAGCATACCGCACGGACATTATAACATACACGGCGTATTACTGTCTATGTTCGTAATCGCTCCGGAATTGTCAGAAATCGACAGGAGGAAAAATGGACGCCATCGGATGCGTCGTGTGCTGCGGCTCGAAGGAAGCGCCTTCGGATTCCTGGCACTGCAGCAATCACGTCGGGATCAACCGTCTTTACTACATACATTCGGGCACGGGAGGCTACGCTCACAAGGGAAAGCTCTTTCAGTTCGCGCCCGGGAGCCTGTATTATATCCCCTATACGGCGGATTTCACTCCGTACTGCCGGAAACAGGATCCAATAATGCACACTTATATAGATTTCGAGCTCGTCCCGCCGATCATAACCGACCGGATCCTCTCGCTGGACGCGGGGAGCAGCGAAAGTCTTTGCGCCGCCGTGAATATCTTCGTTCTCGGTGGACGTATGATCGGCGAGAACCACCGCGATCTCTCGCCGTTATACGCGGACGCGTCGTTCTGGGAGCTCTTCAAGGCGAGCGTCATATATCTGACAAATCAGATCGCCATCGCGAACAGAATAAAAAAGATCACCGACGCTCTCGTGATAAATGCTCTCGAAACAATTCACGCGCGAATGAACGAAAAGCTGACGGTCAACGGTCTCGCGCGCGACTGCTACATGAATCCCGACAGCTTCATACGCCGTTTTTCCCGCGTCGTCGGCGTCACGCCGCACGCGTATTTAAAAAATCTCAGACTTTGCAGGGCGCGCTACCTTCGCGAATCGGGGATGAGTCTCTCACAGGCGGCGAACGAAGTCGGATATTCGGACGCCTCCGCTCTCGCCCACGCCATGCAGACCCACGACTTCAAGGCATGAAGAGTATCCGTCGGGAACAAAAAACAGTGCGACCATATATGCAAAAAAGCCGCGCTTGACATAAAACCGGGCGCGGACTCCGAAAAACAAAAGATCGGGCAGACCTTGCGGTCTGCCCCACGGTGTTCGGACGGGTTTTTCAGAGGAGATAGCCGTCCGATCTTGCGTAGAAACGGATCGTCCTCTTGTAGTTCTCGTCGAGATACGGATCGTTCATTATTTCATCCAGGGCGCGCTCGACGAACTCTCTGTAGGCCTTGCTGTCCGCGGTCGCGCCCCAGCCTCCGCCCGCCATTCGGTTGGCGGAGTTCAGGATGCTCCTGTATGCCTCGTCCGGCTTGTTGTCGGGAATGTAGCGGTCGGGGACCTGATACTCCCCGTTCTGCAGCTCCGAAACGGCGTTTTCAAGCTCGGCGATCTCCGCCTCGTAATTCGATCTGAGGTCGTCGAGCGCCTTCTGAGAGCGATAGTTGTTGAGCCTTATGTCGTTTTCAGTCTTTTTTGTGTCAAGTTCGAGTTTTTTTTCGGCGAGCGCGTTCTCCGCCACGAACTTTATCTCTGCGAGCGCGTTTTAGGTCTCGAATTTCTTCTTTTCGAATTCGTCGTCTCTCTGATCGCGGCGCTCGCGGTAGTCCGCCTCGTAAAGATCCTTTGCAAGACCGGTCATCTCGCCGTTGAGAGAGTTTCGCGCGTCAAGCTCGTCCTGACTCTTCTGTTCGTTGATGCGTCTGACGTTCTCGTCGTAGCGTTTCGAGGCGTTTTCCATCGCCGAATTTCTGGTCATATCGTTCATGAGCCTCGCCTGAACGCTCTCGCCGGAACGCCCGAGGCCCTGTGCGCTCAGAGCCGAGTCCGTGTTGAGCTGAGCTATCCTCGACGCGGCTGCTGCTTCGCTGCGCTCGAGATCGCGCTCCTTCGCGGCGCTGTCGAGCTGCGCCTGATAGTTCCTGTCGCTCTGAGCGATCTGTTCGCCGTATCTTTTCAGGATCTCGCTTCCTGCGCTCTGGAGACTTCCGAGAAGCTCGAGATATTTTTCTTTTTCCATACGCTGCTTATCCTCCTATATATTCGATCAAAACGGCTCCGTCCGCTCCGGGGCGCGGAAGCGTGCGCACGGTGTAGGAATCGTCGTTGGAGCAAAAGATCCTCCCGCCGCTTCCTCCGGCTCCCGGCCCGGGGTTTTCGAATTCCGTTCCGCCCTGTCCTATACGGCTGTCCCTGCCCGTTCCGTGATCGACGATGCTGTCTCCCCTGACGGCGATCGGCGCCGTGAAGCCCGAATCGCCCGCGGCGAGCCCGAAGCTCGTCCTGGCAAAAGCGTTTTCGGGATCCGCGCCGGAGCAGCTGATCGTTCCCACGCCTGGCACACGGACCGTCGTCCCGCTTCCGGCGCCGGTGTATGAGCATAGATTAACGTAGTCGTTATACTCGTTGAGCGTGAAATTCTGTCCGACCGTGATCCCGGAGACGGTCTCTCCGCCCCTGCCCACGTTCATAGTCAGAACGGTCGCGGAGACGAGCGGAACGAGCACTTCGGCGTACGAGCCGGACGCGCCGCCTCTGCCGTTGAAAGTTCCCGTATAGCTCGCGTTCGAGTTGACAAGATTTCCCGCCGCCCCCGCGCCGACCGCTCTGATGCGGTAGAGACCCGAGCGCGGGACGGTGAACAAGAAATTCCCCGCCGAAACAAAAGACTCGCTGTAGAGATTGGCGGTGTATCTTCTCGACATCATCTCTATCGCCTCGGCGCTGAATTTTTCAAGCCCGATCGTCCCGTCGGGGATACCTCCGGCGACGACCTCGCGGATCCGCCCGTCGAGCAGAGCGCAAAGCTGCCGGAGGCTGACGAGCTGGCTCCTCACGCTGTGTCCCTCGATCCCGCTTATCGGCTCGCTGCCAATCTTCTCGGCACCCGAAACGCCGGGTCCGTAAGCCTCGAGCTCGGGGATAAGGATATCGTTGATGAAGGCGCCGATTGTCACTCCGGCCTTGTCGAACTGGGCTTTAAGCTCCTCGGGCGTCCATCCTTCCGACAGAGAGGGAACGTCCGGAAGATCCGAAACGTTGTTCAGTCTGTCTGTGATCCTCGTAAAATCCATTTATCGTTCCTTTCTTTTTTCAGACGTATTTGTCGTTGACCGTGCCGTGAAAACTCAGCGACTCGATCTCGGTTTTTTCCCTGCCGACAGAGGAGATCACGACCCTGAGCTTTCTGAACCTGCGGATCCTCACCCTCGCCTTCAGCCTTCTTATCAGGTCCTGGGTGTTGAAGCTGAAATCAAAAAAGTCGAGATTCGAGAAATCAAAGCTTCCGAATCCGCATCTGAGTCCGACCTTCCCGTGTCCCGGGAGATTCCTGCCCTCGGTGTCCGCGGTCCAGTCGATCTTCAGCCCGCCGCCGGAAGTGCAATCCGCGCGCAGTCTCCATACGGTCTTTGAATGATTCCCCTCTCCGAGTTCGAGAGGAGCTGAGCACCATCTGGCCTCTATCGGCAGACCGTCGTCGCTTGCGCCGCCCATACGGCAGATCCTCCCGTCGTAGGTCCCGAAGAAAAGTTCTCCTGCGCCGTTCTCGAAGAAGCGGCAGGGTCCGATCCCTCTCCAGATCCAGAACACGTTTATCCGGGGAGAATATACGAGAACGTCGCCTTTCAGCGTGGTCGCAAGAAGCGTCCCGCCGGACCTGCGCATAAAAAGCTTCAGGCTTTCAGGATCGGTCCCGGAAAAAAATCCCGACACGCTCTGAGAAAAGATCAGGGCGTTTTTCTCGTCGCGGATGCTCGTCGACAGCCATCTGCAGAGCCCGGACGGCGTGACCGTCACGGGATCGTTGTCCATAAGCACAGACTGCCCGAAGCTGACGTTCCCGTACGCGGTCGAGAGAGCCTTCACGGGATAGACAGTCCTGTCTCTGCCGAGAGCGTCCGTGTAAGTCTCGGGGTATGAATAATACGCTGCGTTCCGGGTAAAAACTATCTGTCGGTCATAGTGTCTTATGATGTCGGTCACGGGGCTTCCGTCTCCGACGCAGACGTAGGCGCTCTCCGGGAAATACTCGAAGCTCGGCACTCCGTTCACGTTCACGCTGTTGAACCTAAGCTGCGGAAGATCCTCGTTTCCCCATAGAAAGACCGCGGTGTCGTTGTCGCCGCCGTAGACCATCGCTTTCCGGCAGTTGTCGACGCGCGCCTTTCTTGAAAGATCCTCTTTGGAGAAGCCTATCTCCAGCCCGTCCGAAGAAGCGGCGGGCGGGGATACGAAGCGCACGCAGCCGTCGGTGCGGTTTACCGTGTAGGCCGACGGATCGAGAGTCTCGCCGTTCATTTTCACGTAATCCACGCTGTCGAGCCTGTCGAGGAAGAGCTTGTATGTCAGGCTTTCCCCGTCGGTGGTGAAGCTCTGTCTGTATAGCCCGCCGAGCAGATTCGCCTCCTCGAGCGGAGTCCCGACGCCGGAGGGAGAAGTGGCGACCGTCACCAGAGGGCGGTACGGAACGGGTTCTCCGTAGGTATCGGCGGCGGGATCGAAGACCCGGATCCCCGAGCCGCCGAGAAGATAAAGCCTGTCGTAAAACGGGATGATCTGAGCTTCCAGGCTTCCGGGAAGCGTGCCGATCAGTTCAAGATCGTCCCATCCGCTCAGCGAATGGAAGACCCTGACGCCGCCGACGGCAACAAAATGCTCTTCCCCGTTGAGCTCGCCGTTCCATAGAGCTCTTATCTTCCCGTTCAGGCGCCCGACTGTGACAAAGCCGTCGCGCTTTTTCAGCCGTCCCTCGTCTGTGATATCGAAATTCACCGTGTCGGGACTGAGGACCGAATCGGTCCCGGGCGAGTCGTCGAGACCGCCGAAGCGTTTTAAATCGAATGTGAATTCTTTTGCCACGGGATCCCCCTTTCAGATTATTTGTATAAGGCCGCCGCGGAGGACGGCAAAAAGACAGTTCTTCGCTCCGCGGCGGCGCAGTTCGGTCCTCAGCGGTAAACGTCCCTGACGGGATGGCGTTTGCCGCGTACGAACCTTTTCTTCAGATCCGCCGCCTGCTGTTCGTACTTCTTGTAGAAGAACGCCGCTCTTACGGGGTTCTCTTCGGAAAGGAACATATATCCCAATCCGAGCGGAAGAAGAGACGCGGTGATCAGATCGTGAAGCTCTATCGTGTCGGAGAGCTTTTCGATGACCGGGATCGAATGCTCGTCGCTGTCCGGATCGGTCTTTTTCAGCATACAGTCGAGCCAGTCGAGCTCGCTTATGAGCACGTTTATCATCTGGACCGCGCAGCATCTGAAACCGATCATATCCCAGTTTTCACCTTCCTCAAGACACTCTCCTATAAGCCTTGAGGTCGTATCGAACAGTTCCTGTCCGGTCACGGCTTACCTCTCTCAGGAAGCGCTCTCCGCGACGGGCTTGATATTGATGAAGACCAGCTCCTTGGGATACATGATCTTCGCGCCGTAGAGGTGCAGTCCCTTCACGGCGTCGCCGTGGCGGAGTTCGGGCTCATAGGCCTTGACGGCGTTGAGCTGTTCGGCGAACGATATCGCCCTCTTGGTCCTCGCGACGCACTTGTAGACGCCGTCGTTGGATGCGGTGATGTTGTTGGTCACGTAGATGTCGAAGCCCATGAACTCGCCGATGTAGCCTCTGCCGAGTTCCTTGGCGTTGTCGGTGGACCTGAGCACCTTGGCGAGAACGAGTTTCTGCTCGACCGCGGGAGAGACTTCAAGAGAGATCTTCGCGGAGTTGGGGACGTTGTTCTCCATGAGCATCTTTCTCGCGTCGGAAAGAGTGCTGAGGATGTTGGTGCTGGTCGCGGCGTTGTTGGTGAGCGTCCCGGCGTTGACGTCGGTCAGAGAGTAGATGAACTGATCCGCGGCGTCCGCGAGGGCGTCTGCAGCCTCCTTCATCGCCGCCTGCATCAGGCACTTTCTCGCCTGCGCCATATCGATGTCGTCGATGCAGAAGTTGAAGCCCTTCGCCTGAGTGATCTGGATGATCTTGGCGGTGTCGCTGAGCACCTGAGCGGCGGGCATATCGGTGTTCTTGGTGTAGTCGAACACGGTCACGGGGCCGACTCCGACGACCTTGACTCTGTCGCCGAATCCGCGGATCACTCCCTCGTAATCGCGGTTGGAGAGCTTGACGCCGACGTAGTTCTTCTTGAGCTCGCTGTAAAGGGTCTCGCTCCAGAGCGAGGGGATAAAATTAACTATTGCCATATTCTTTTCCTTTCTTGTTTATTGTTTTCGGGGTTTATTTCCAGCTGTCCATGGATCTGAGGATCCCGTCGAGGTTTTTGCGGATCTGTTCTCTGGACATGTTTTTTACGGTCTCTCTCGTGAAGAAGCCTTCCCTTTTGCTGTCGTCGTTGACGGGCGGCAGTGAGGCGAGGCGGTTCTTCGAGTTAAGCTCGTCTATGCGCTTCTTTTCCTTCACGGTCCTGACCAGCCACAGACAGTATGCGGCGCTGAGACTGTCGCCGTCCCTGACCCTGTCCCAGACCTCGTCCGGGACCGCCGAGACGTTCAGCTTCGGGAAGAGACTGAGAAGAAGCTTGACGTCCTCTTTCAGCTTCGTCCGTTCGTCCGCTTCCGCCTCCGGCTGCTCCTGCGCGTCCTGAGCAGCCCCGGCCTTGGCTTCTTCGGCCCCAACCGGCTCTTCGTTCTCCTGCCTGACAGCCGCGTTCTTTCTGAACATTTCAACCAGTTTGTTTGCCATTGAAGTTTCCTTTCGTTTTCAGTTTGTTTTGCCGTTGATCTCTTCCGGCTTTTCGCTGCGGATCTCTTCCCGCTCCCGGACCTCTTCGATGAGCCGTGATTTCTGCGGGATGAAGCCCTCAGGGATCCTTTCGAGGTACTGCGGGAAGCTGATCCTTCCCTCCGAGAGGAGCTTGTCGAGGGTGCTGACCGTCGCCAGTTCGCTCCAGTACGCCGATGCTCCGGCCTTCGCGCTGCAGCTGAACAGCGTGCCGCGCATACCGTCCAGATCGAGAGTCCCGAAATCCGCCCCGTCCGCTCCGCGGTAGACGATGAGCCTCGAGGAATCGTAGTAGTTGAGGATGAAGTCCAGCCAGATCATCCCCAGATCCTCCGCCGCCCTGAACAGGCTCCTGCGCTGGTTCTCCAGCGGTATCTGCGAAGACTGCTGCAGAGCGATGATCGCGGAGGTGTTCTCCGGTCTGACGTTTCCGAGCGCGGCGTCTGTGGCGCCCATGAGCTCCTTTGTCATCGAAACCGTGAGCCTTATCACGTCAAGGAATCCCGCCTGCATCGAGCCCGGCTCCAGTCTCACCGCGGCGTTGTCCACGGGACCGTTCACCGCGATGGCCTCTCCCACTTCGTTGGTCCACTCGTCAATTACCAGCGAGTTGTAGACGACCTTCGAGAACGAGAGATCCATCATGTGCTTCATCACCATCGCGAAAGCCTTGTTGACGTAGAGCTGATTGTCGCAGAGCCCCGATCCCGCCGGCTGACCGTGATAGGAATTCTTCACCTTCTCCCAGTTCATGAACACCAGCGGGTAGCGTTTCAGACCCGTGTCGCGCTCCGGACAGATCACGCAGCCCGCCGCGGATTTCCTGCAGCGAACCGTGCCGTTCTTTTTCCAGAGCTTGATGACGTAGGTACACTTGGTGCCTTCGAGCTCCGTCTGTCCGAAATCTCCGGCTGAGGTTTCGGTGTCGGAATCGGAAACGATCATCTCCTGCTGATCCCTTCCGGCGCCGTTTGCCGCCGCCTCCTCTCTCAGCCTCGTGACCAGCTCTCTGCCGGAGAGCAGGATGTAGGGCTGACTCTGCACGTCGGTGCTGTTCACGTCTCCGAAAAACACGTTCGTGCTGTCGACCGGCTGGGTCACGAAGTCCCCGCTGAAGCCCTGGACGTTCTTCTTCTCGGGATCCCACCTGACGTAGAGCGCCATATCGCCGCTGACCGCGGCGTCCAGGAGCCCCTGATAGAAGACGTCTCTCAGAGCGTCCTTTTCCATACGGTAGTTGAGATATCCCGTGATAAGATCGCAGGCGTCGTCGAGTTTCTTTTTCTCGTCCTGACAGAAGAGATATTCCATACCCTCCGCGGTGAAGCTCAGCGAGATCTTCTGGCTCATCACGGTCGATATGAAATAGTTGATGATCCGCCGGTAGATGTTGAACACCGGAGTCGGCAGGCTGCCCGCCTCGACGCCGTGCCACTGATCGCCGCGGTAGAACCTTTCGTTGCGGCTGACGGTTTCGTAAAGCCCGATGCGCCGGTTGTATTCCCTGCCCTTCTCGAACAGTTCAAAATCTTCCGTCACGGTCCTGTTCTTTTCCCTCAATTCAACGCATGACCTCCTTTTAATGAAAAATTCTCCTTTTTCGCCGGCGCTGATCAAAGCGCTTTGAAACGCCGCTTTATTTGGCGCCGACTTGAAGCTTTCCCCGGCTTCCGGGCGGATTATAGCATCGCCTCCGACTGACAGTCAATGACATTTCATAGATTTTTCTTTGAAAAATACGATTTTTCGTAAAAATCGGGCAAAAAATGCTTGAATTATTCACAAAGCAGTGGTAGAATGATTTCAAACCGGATGAGAGGAAAATCTTTATGCCGAAAATCCAAGACTCAAAAAACGCCGCTCAGTCTGAAAAGCCCAAAAAGGGCTTTTTCAGAAGGCACCTCTTCCGGTGCGTCCTGATCGGGCTTGCCGTCATATCTCTCGGGATGCTTCTTTTATGCCGGGCGGACGAAAACTTCGCCGAGTTCTATTCGACGCGCGTCGCCTCCCTTTTCAGGATCGCACTCGGCGCGCTCAGCTCCGCCGCGCCGTTTGCAGTCTCGGAGATCCTCGTCGCCGCGGGAGTTATCGCGCTCGTCGTCTGGTTTGTCTTCGCCATTCGCGCGATCATCAGGCGCAGGTGTTCTAAGGCCGTCAGACGCTTTCTCTTCGCGCCTCTTGTGATCGTTCTCGCCCTCACGATCCTGTTCTCGGCAACTCTCGGTCCCTGCTATTACAGAAAGAGCGTCGGAGAACTGATGGGACTGGAGGAAAAAGTCGACGCGGACAAACTCTTTTTTGCGCTCGATTATCTGATCGACGTTATAAACGAGAGCGCACCTTATATCGATACCGACGAAACCGGCGCGACCTTGAGCCCGATGGAGTTTTCCGCTCTTGCCGAAGCGGTGAAAACAAGCTACGACAGGTTCTGTCTCGACCGCCCCTATCTGCAGCCGACCTCCTTTGCGGCAAAGCCCGTCCTGCTCTCGGAGCCTATGACCTACACCCACATTTCCGGGATCTACACGTTTTTTACGGGAGAATCTATCGTCAACGTCAACTACCCCGACTTCATCGTCGCCCACACGATAGCGCACGAATACTCACACCAGCGCGGGATCGCCGCGGAGAACGAGTGCAACTTTCTCGGCTTCGCGGTATGCCTCGCGTCAAGCGAGCCCTATCTGAGATACTGCGGAGCGGCGAACGTGTTCAGCGGCATCGCGAACGAAGCCCTCAAGACCGACCGCGACCGCTATTACGAAAGCGTCGCCCGGCTCGATCCGATCCTCGGACGGGAATTCTCGGCGTACGGCGACTTTTTCAAGAAATACGCCGACAGTCCGGCGGGCGAGGTGTCTTCCGCCGTCAACGACGCCTATCTGAAAGCGAACTCTCAGCCGCAGGGAGTGAAGAGCTATTCGATGTTCACGACTCTGGTCGTCAACTACTGCTGCAAATTGACAGCCGCCTGACTTAAACACGTAAAAAACGGCGCTTCCCGGAAGGGAAACGCCGCAAAAAACGCGTTTTTTGATTTGTCATCTCTTGGAGAACTGGGGAGCGCGGCGAGCCGCTTTGAGACCGTATTTCTTTCTCTCCTTCATTCTCGGGTCACGGGTGAGATAGCCCGCGGACTTGAGAGAGGCACGGTAGGTCTCGGCGTCTGCCTGGACGAGAGCTCTCGAAATGCCGTGACGGATCGCGCCCGCCTGACCGGAGACGCCGCCGCCGATGACGTTGCAGATCACGTCGAACTTGCCGGTGGTGCCGGTGAGTTCGAGCGGCTGACGGACGACGAGCTTGAGGGTATCGAGACCGAAGTAGTCGTCGATGTCTCTCTTGTTGATGGTGATCGCGCCGGTGCCGGGATAGATGCGCACTCTGGCGATGGATTTCTTTCTTCTGCCCGTTCCGTAGAAATAGGGCTTAGCGCTTTGATAATTCATTCTCTTACCTCCTGACTCAGTTCAGCTCGACAGGCTTCTGCGCCTGGAGATTGTGGGTCTCGCCCGCGAAAACTCTCAGTCTGGTGAGAGATTTGTCGCCGATGGAGTTCTTGGGAAGCATTCCCTTGACTGCGAGAGTGACGGCCTTTTCGGGATTGTTCTTCATCATATCCTTGTAGCTGATCTGCTTCAGACCGCCGATGTAGCCGGTGTGATAGTAGAACTTTTTCTGTTCGAGCTTCCTGCCGGTGAGCACGACCTTCGCCGCGTTGATGATGATGACGTATTCGCCGCAGTCGACGTGAGGCGTGAACTCGGGACGGTGTTTGCCCCTGAGGATGTTGGCGGCTTCGACGGCCACCTTGCCGAGGACCTTGCCGGCGGCGTCGATGACGTACCATCTGCGCTCGACGGTCTCGGGCTTTGCCATGAATGTGGACATAGGATTCCCTCCGATTTTTTGTGATACGTCCGGGATTATACACTAAGCGTCCGGTTTTGTCAAGAGGTTTTTTAAAATATTTTTCACTTCCTTTGATTTTCTTCAGTTTTCTTTAGTTTTCTTGCTCGTTCTCCCGCGCAAATGACGTTTTTTGCTCTTGAAAAAATGAGCGCCGGGACTTATAATTATATAAGAACGTTTTCGGGGAGGGACTATGACGCTACAGAGGCTTTTAAGTCTTATACGCAGCGCGGTCGACGATTACAAAATGATAGCTCCGGGCGACAGGATCGCGGTCGGTGTCAGCG
>JAFTEP010000268.1 GCA_017453605.1 Clostridia bacterium | reverse complement strand
GTAAAGACGGTCGGATTGGACGCGGGATACAACACGGCGGCGCTATGCAAGCAAATATACGATCTCGGATTAAACGCTGCGATGGGAAGTCGCAGAGGGTGTCAGCAGAAAGGTAAATACGGCAAATACAAATTCAAATATATTTCCGAATGGGGCGTATACATTTGTCCGGAACGAAACTATTTGGAGTATGTTACTACAAATCGGGACGGGTACCGTGAATACAAGTGCAAAAACGACAGATGCGCGACTTGTCCTTGTAAGGGGGAATGTTTGAGTGCCAGGCAAAAGACGAAAAGCCTGCGCCGGCACGTATGGGAAGATTACAAGGATAAGGCGTATATCTTCACTCATACGGATGAAGGCAAGGCAATATACCAAAGACGGAAAGAAACCATTGAACGAAGCTTCGCGGATGCAAAAGAACTCCACGGGCTTCGCTATTGCCGTATGCGCGGGATCGCCAAGGTCGAGGAGCAATGTCTGCTCACCGCGGCCGTTCAAAACATAAAAAAGATCGCAACGATCCTTCATAAGAAGGATTTGCTGCGTTCTTTCTCCGCTCACATTCTAAACCTTATTCGCTTCCTGTTATATGCGTTGACAAACCCGCCTATATGGCGGGTTTGTCAGTAGTCTGGGACGCGGCGAAAAACTTCGCCGCGTCTTTTTTATTTCTTCGGATCAGCCCGGAAAAAGCTTCCCGGAAAGTTCTCTGAAGCCGTCGAGGACGGCTGTCTCCGTGAGGGAGCTGCATTCCGGGAGCCCGTACCAGTGGTTTGCTCCCGAGGTCTCGTAATTCTTCTCTCCCGCCTCAGCGGACGGACACAGATAGCCGTTCGTCCCGTTGGCGTATCCGACGACGAGACATCCCGGCGCGCGCACCCCGTGCGAAAGAAGGATCTTCTCTATCGCGTCGCCGGTGACGGTGAGCATCTCGAACGGCACGAACGCGACGGCGGCGTCTCCGATCCTCAGCATCTGGAGATCTACTGAAACGGTCGGCGTCCTGCCGAGGTTCTTCTTCGCCCTGTAAGCCCAGAAGAGCTCTACGCAGGCGCTGCGGCGCCTTATCGGACTGTCGGCCTCGGCGAGCCTCTTCGTGTATTTTTCGATGAGCGCGCGGACAGACTCGGGATCGGCGGCGGCAAAAGGGATATCGGCGCGCATAAAGGCGCTCTTTATTATTCCCCCGACGGTCCAGCCCTCTCCGGCGCGGTCAAGTCCCGAAAAGACGCTCTCGCAGAGGGCGGCTCCGGTTTTTATCAGTCCGGTCTCTTCATATTCCTTCGGGTCTATATCGGCTCCCCTGCCCTGCAGGAAAAGCACGGGTACGTCCTCTCCGAGCTTTTCCTTCGACCTGAGGGTAAGAACGCCCGGATAGTCCGCGCTGATGAGCATATTCGTATTGCAGACCGCGTGACAGAACACGCTCGCGAGAGCTCCGCGAAGCCCGCCGCGTGCGTCGAAGAAGCTCCAGACGAAGACCCTGCGGTCAATCTCGTTCCTTTTACGGCGGTTGTAACCCGCCTCGAACGGGTCGCCGAAGGAGGCGCGGAACACGCCCTCGGCAGCTTTTTCCTTAGCCTCCGTCAGGGCGCGCGCCGCCTTCCGGCCGACCTCGTCGAAATACAGAGGATTCACGGGCGCGCCTTCGAGCACTCCGCAGCCCGGCGCGGCGTGAGTGTGCGTCGCGCAGAGGGCGAATTTTTCCCTCGGCATCCCGGAAACGAGACTTATCAGCGCGCAGAGCTTCTCGAGGACCTTCGCTCCGAGCCCGCAGAGATCGAAGGAGATCACCGCGAACTCGCTGTCCCCCGAAGCGAGATAGCAGACCTTCGCGTAAAGCGGATCCCTGACTCCCTCGGCCGGAGAAAACCGGCTTCCGTATCCGTCCTGGAACACCTCGCGCGGATCGGGAGGCGTGATATCGGTCTGAGAGAAACCGGCTTTAAGGACAGGTGCGCCTTCCATACAGTTTCACTTCCTTTTCCTTTTTTTGTTTATCGCGATTTTTCAGCGTGATTCATGCAAAACACAGCAGAGCTTTTTCGGCGGCGCGCTCGCTCGCCGGAAAGCTCCGGGGCTTTTTCGGCTCCGCTCCGGTGGATTTGAAATAGAACCCGCTCCCGAAGACGGGCGCGCGGGACATCAGCTCGTAGAGAGGTCTCACGACAAACCCCGCCTCGCGGAGCTTCGCGGCGTCCTCCGTCACGAGCGTCCCGCAGCGGGAGGAGACCCCTCCGCTCACGAGCGGGACGGGAGCAAACCGCGCGGCGACCATCCGGGCGTTCTCCCCGCAGGCGGCGAGAGCCTCTCCGAGAGCAGCGAGCCTGCCGGGGATCAGCGCGGACTGCCACTCGGCGATGCGAAGATCGCCTCCGATTATTTCATCAAAAGAGAGGGTCGCGCCTTCTCCGCGCGGTCTGCCGCAGTTGTGGTAGGCGTAGAAAAGGTCTATGAGCTCCGGGTCGTCTGTCAGAACGGCACCTGCGAGCCCGACGTCCGCGAGCCTTCCCGCGCCGAGATCGGCAAACGCCGCGTCCGCGTACGACGCGATGCTCCTGCCGTTCTGCCCGGTACCCCAGGCGTCGGAAAGATTGACGATGAATCTTATCCCGCGCGAACGGCAGAAATCAGACAGAGCGGCGGCGTCGCAGGGATTGCCGCCGGGAAGATCGGCGATCAGTGCGCGGGTTCTGTCCGAAAGCGCTTTTTCGGCGGTTTCGGGAGTGAGAGTGAGAGTTTTTTCGTCGACGTCCGCGAACGCCGGGACCGCGCCGACGGAGGCGCAGGTCAGAGAGTCGAAGCGGTCGGACCAGGCGGCGACGATGACCTCGTCTCCCCTGCCGATATTGAAAGCTCTCAGGATCACCTCGAGCGCGGCAGAAGCGGAGCATACGCACAGACCGAAAGCGACCTTTGCGGCTTTTGCCGCGGCCTCGCTCGCCTCGGCGAACCTCGGGCCGATCGTGCCCCATTCGGCGTCAAGGACGCCGAGAAGACGCCTTTTTTCCTCGGGATCTCTGCGGGTGTTTTTCATTTCGCTTCGCCTCCTTCGATGAGCTCCTTGCGGTTCTCGTAGACCTTCACGAGAGCGTTCACGATATCGTCCATATCTTCTTTTGACCCCAGAAGCCAGCTCTGATAGATCCAGCACGCCTCGTGCGCCGAGACGCGCTCCGCGGCCGGGATAAACGGATGCGTGTAGATCTTTCCTCCGACGCACTTTTCGGCGTACGCGGAGCCGACGCAGGGGAAGGTGCAGACCGGCTTATAGCCCGTGCTTACCGGAGCGCCCTCCGCGCGGACAGCCGAAACGAACCTTTCGAGGCTTATCCCTCCGAGCTTTTCCTCTTTCAGACCGAACATATAGAGGTGATACGCGTTGACGGTGATCTTCGGGTCGTTCGCGAGGGTATAGACGAAGTCCAGCTCTCCGAGACGGCGGTCGAGATAAGCGGCGTTCCCGCTCCTCTTCTCTATCTGCGCCGGAAGCGCCTCGAGCTGGCTCGAAAGGACCGACGCCTGAAAAGCGGAGATGCCGAAGTCGCAGCCGATCGCGCCTGTCTTCCCGTCTTTTCCGACGCCGCCGTTCAGGATCGTCGAGAGGCTTTCGGCAAAAGCGTCGTCGTCGCTGAGGATCAAGCCGCCCTCTCCGCAGGTGAGATTTTTTGAATTCTGACAGCTTATGGACGTCGCCTTCGCGTAGTGCGCGACGCCCCTGCCGCAGTATTTAGCGCCGACCGCCTGAGCCGCGTCGCCGATGAGGACGAGCCCGTACTTCTCGCAGAGCTTGACGAAGGCGTCGAGATCCGCGGGGCGGCCGCCGACGTAGACCGGCATGATCGCCTTGGTGCGCGGAGTGATCGCGCGCTCCGCGGCGGCGGGAGAAAGCTGAAAGGTCTCGGGGTCGATATCCGCG
Organism: Clostridia bacterium; assembly: GCA_017453605.1. Lineage (GTDB taxonomy): Bacteria > Bacillota > Clostridia > Oscillospirales > SIG627 > SIG685. Next base: position 18,428 of record JAFTEP010000268.1, on the reverse strand, counting down.
AAGACCGGGGTCACGCCCGCATAGATCAGCGAAGATACGGAGGCGATGAAGGTATAGGGCGGGACGATCACCTCGTCGCCGTAACCGATCCCGAGAGCGCGGAGGATCAGCTGGATGCTGACGGTGCCGTTTGCGACCGTGAAGCAGTGCTTCACGTCCGAAAAGGCGGCAAATTCTTCGCAGAATTCTTTTTCCTTCTCCCCTCCGGGAGCCCAGAAAGAGCCGTCGTAGACTTCTCTCAGCCCCTCTCTGTCGCGCTCTGAGGCGACTGTCCAGCCGAGCGGCTTTTTTGATCTCAGCGGCGTTCCGCCGCATTTTGCGAGTACGGGCATCATATCTCTCCTTTCGTTTTTCACAAGATCGGGATCTCTTTTTGATATTTTTTTATATATTCGTGATTTATCTCGTCTCCGCCGTCGACGTTGCTGCTTTTGAAAACCTCCGGCTCTACGCCGCGCTGAATAAGCTCGTCCACGGTGCCGCAGGCGATCATCTGGACGATCGCCGCCCCGATCACGGTGGAGGTCGCGCCGCAGACGCTGCCGCCGATATCAAGCGCCGCGTCTCCCACGCAGCCGCCGTTGTCTATGACTATGTCGCAGATCTCGAAAAGGCGCTTTCCCGAATCGTGGCGTGAAGCTGACGCGCGGGAGTGAGCGAGATTGGTGACGGCGACGGTCTTTACGCCCCTCGCTTTCATTTCGAGCGCCGCCTCGACCGGGACCGCGTTTCGCCCGGAGTTTGAGAAGATGAAGAAAACGTCGTTTTTCTTCGGATCCCTCCATTGACCGAAAAGCGTTGCGGCGTAGCCCGGGAGCCGCTCGATCTCGCTCGAACGGGAAGCCCCGACGTGAAGCATCAAAGGATCGTCGAACACCGGGACGACCCTGACGAGCCCTCCCGCGCGGTAGAAGAGCTCCTCCGCGAGCATGTGCGAATGGCCCGTCCCGAAGGCGTAGATCATCCCGCCGTTCTGCAGGGCGTCAGCCGCCGCCGAGCAGGCAAGACCGATATTTTCAGACTGTGTTTTTTCAAGCTTGTCCAAAAGCGCGCGGATCAGGTCCGCGTAGGTCCTTGTGATCTTTTCGCTCAAATTTTCCGACCCTCTTTTATATTTTTATTTCAAGTTTAATTCCCATTCTGTCAGCCGCGAAGAGCGCGGCGGCGATCTCCGGCGGATGATCGGGGCGGGAGATAACGGCATTCGGGAAGCGCTCTCTGACAAAAGAAGTCATCTTCTCCCTGACCGCGCGGCAGTTCAGGAGGATCCCGCCGTAATAGCCGAGCCTCGGCGCGGGCGTACGGATCCGGGAGAGGAGCGAAACGGCGTATTTTGCGAGCGTTTCTCCGGCGGCGTCAAGTATGCGCGCGCTGACAAGGTCGCCCCTCAAAGCGCAGTCCTCCACCCTCGGAGCGAAGGCGGCGACGAAGGCTCTGTCGGCTTCGGGCGAATTGAGGACTCCGATAAGAGAGCGAGGAGAAGCGGCTCCGAAAAACTTCAGGACTTCCTCGCAGAGCGGAGTCTCTTCGCCGATCCCGTCGAAAGCGTCGCAGGCCGCCTTTATCCCGGCGACGGCGATTGAAAAGCCGCTCCCGGGATCGCCGGTCGGCTCTCCCCAGCCGCCGACGGTGACAAGCCCGCTCCCGTCTTTAGAGGGCTCGGTGAGCGCGGCGCCCATGGAGCCGGTGCCGGAAACGACGAGCGCGGCGGGCTCTCCCCGTGAAAGGCCGTAGAGCGCCATGAAAACGTCGCTTTTTGAAAAGCTCTTCCCGCCCGGCGCGCAAAGCTCCCGGGCGGCTTCTCTCAGTACTTCGCCGTCAGAGGGATCGCTGTCGTCGAGGGACGGGTCGCCGAGGGAAACGGCGATCGTCTCATCCCGGGATATCCCGAGCGCTTCGACGCCTGTTTTCAGCTGACGCGAAGCCTCTTTGATACCGAGAGAAAGCCAGTGGATGCTCCCGCTCTCGCTTTTTGAAACGATCTTTCCGCTTGATACGTCGAGCGCGGCGAACCTCGTCTTCGTTCCGCCGCCGTCGGCGCCGACGATGATTTTTCTCACGCCTGTCCCTCCCGTCTGATTTGCTGAAACAATTATACCATAACCGGGCCGGAAAAGATAGGACAATATTTTCGGGTTTGAGCATTTTCATAGCATAAAACAACGCTTGATTTTTTGCCCGGGAAATGATACAATCAATAAAAAAGGAGGCCAGCCATGCCGGAAAAGTCTGACAGATACGAACTGATACCGTTCGACGATTCCTCCCTGCCGGTGAGAGTCAACTTCGACAGCGCCGTCATGCCCGGAAAGGTGAGCTACTCGCCGAAAAAATGCCTGTGGCACGAGCAGATCGAGCTTCTCCTGCCGAGAGAGGGCGAGATATCCGTGTATATAGGGAGCAAAAACGTCAGAGCCCTGCCCGGCGAGACGGTCTTCGTCAACCCCTACGAGCCGCATCTCGTGGTGAGCGGCGACGCGCCGTCCCGCTACGACTGCGTGATGATCGACTCCGCCCTCTACCGCAAAGCCGCGAGGGGAACGGACTCCGAAAAATGGCTCGATCTTCTTTCGGAGGGACACGTCAGATTTTTCAATCATATCCCGCGCGACGAGGAAGTGATCTTTCACGCAGACGCTATATGCCGCGAAATGAAAGAACGCGCACCCGCCTTCGATCTCGCGGTCGGAGCGCACGTCGCATCGCTTCTCGTCGCGCTGTTCCGACGCCGTCTCAGCGGGAGCGGGACTCCCGAACAGATCGCCGCGAACGCCGCGCGCTACGACAGGATAAAGCCGGCGATAGAACTTATTAAAAGCGATCTAGCTCTGCGCAGGTCTCTCGAGGAGCTTTCCGGCGCCTGCCACCTCTCCGTTTCGCAGTTCTGCAGGCTCTTCGGACAGATCACCGGGAGCACTCCTCTGAAATTCGACGCCGATCTGCGCCTCAGGGAAGCGGCGGTGCTTCTGAGGCAGACGGATCTGAGTGTGGCTGAGATCGCGCAGCGAGTCGGCTTCGACGACGCCGCATACTTCGCGCGCTGTTTCAGGCGCCGCTTCGGAACTACCCCCACAGAGGCGCGATGGAGCGCGGCAAAATAAGCACTGAACCGACCGGAAAACGCTCTGCGGCGATGTTCCCGGTCGGTCTGTAATTTGCTTTGGATTATTATATCGCCTTTATCCGTCCCGCTCCTCTTCTGCTTTGAACGAAGACATAAAACGCTTCAGCAAAAACGTGCAGAAATACGGAAACGTGTAGATCCCGTTGTCGTGACCTACGTTATTGCCGGAAAGCTTGAATCCGTATCGGACGTCGGGATACCTGTCGGAGTTTATCAGGGTCGACATCGACTTGGCTTTCCCGCTTCTGGATTTCACTTCAACGGGTATAAGCGACGAAGCGGAGCGGATAAAGAAATCTGTTTCCAGAGTGGAATCGTCTTTTCTGTAATAGTACAGTTTATATCCCTGTTTGACTAACGCCTCCGCGACCATATTCTCATACAGGGCGCCTTTATAGACCCCGAGATTTTTGTTGGCCCGAAGATCGTCCTGAGCCTCGTCGTCGAGCATAGAGACCAGAAGCCCGGTGTCCGAAAAATAAAGCTTGAACGTATCCGGATCGTAATTCCCGCCGAGCGGGAGCTCCGGGAATTCCATGCAGAAGCACATATTTACCATTCCGGCGTCCGCAAGCCACTCCGCGCAGCCCCGATAATCCCTGAATCTCGCGCCGGAAGCGACCTTTGAGATCTGAAACTTCTTGTTCTCTTTTGCAAGCTGAGGCGCGATCCTGTTGAAAACGTTCAGGATCCTCGTCTGGTCTACACCCGAGGCGTATTTGCGGATGTCCTCTTTGTAGTCGGCGATAAGCTGTTTCTGAGTGTCAAGAGAGCCCTCGAAGGTCTTTTTAGCGATATACTCCGCCACGACCTCCGGCATACCGCCGAGGATGGTGAAGTCCATAAACAGAGAGCCGAAGACGTCCATTTCAAGAGCGTTGAAGGGGCGAAGCCGCGTCATGTGACCGAGCATATCTTCCACCGCACCGGCTTCATAACCTTTCGCCCAAAGAAACTCCTCGAAATCAAGAGAAAACATTTCATAATCTTTCTTATAGCCTACGCTGTTGCTCTCGATCTTTTTGTAGTTTACGCCGAGCATGGAGCCGCTGCATATCACGTCGAAGCGTTTGTCGATATTGAAAAACTTGAGCGAAGTCGCGATCTGCGGAAATTCGGTTATCTCGTCAAAGAAGATCAGCGTCTTTCCCGGAATGAATCTCTTCGAGGGGTCGAGCAGAGAGATATTCTTTATTACGGCGTCGGTCTCGTATCCGTCGGAAACGATCCCCTTGTACTTTTCGTCACGGACAAAGTTGATCTCAACGACGCTCTCGTAATTATCCGCGGCAAAATGCAGGACCGATTCCGTTTTGCCGACCTGACGGCTTCCTTTGACGATCAGCGGTTTTCTGTCCGGATCGGATTTCCATTCTTTCAGAAAGCCGTCGATCTTTCTTTTTAAATACATTTTTATACCCCCCTTCAGTGTCCCGTATATATTATACACATTTCATGAGGGAATGTCAAGCGAAATAAACACAAAATATGGGCGAATTACAGGCAAGAATACACAAAAGATTAGCGAATCGTCGAGAAGTTTGCACAAAAAAATGAGCGAATATCTTTAGTTCGCTCACATTTTCCGTCCCGGGGGCGTTTTGAGGGCGCCCCCGGGAGTTTTTTTATTCTCTCGCCGCCGCTTATGCGAGGCTTTCGGGGATCACCGTCAGGATACTTTGAAGCTCGGACAGGGTCAGCTCGGAGGAAGTGACGCTGACAAGAGCTGTGAAGCCGGAGTTTTCATAAAAGACCCTGATCTCGGAAAAAACTTCGTCCGCGCCGGTATCGAGCCACGTCATCATTCCGCAGGGCTCTCCGTCTTTTGAAAGAAGATCGTAATACTGATCGCCAAGTTCGTCAAAACCGCCGTTGTCCTTCACCGGATATTCCTCTGCGCCGAAGAGTTTTCTTTCGAGCCAGTCGCCGTATCCGAGTTTTCCCGAGAAGCTCTGCCAGGTAACGCTTTGATCCTGTGAAACGGCGATATAAAGGTTTTTGCCGTTGAACGCGGCGTTTATATACAGATAGCCCCTGTTTATCTCGCGCTCTTTTCCGTAAGTCGTCCCTCTGACCGCGGCGCCGCCGTAAACGTCTTTCAGCTCGAGAAGGGCGGTATCGACGGGAAGATCCGTCGGAGCGAAGAGCAGGGTGTCCATCGCTTCATCAACGCCTGTAAACCTGAGCGTTTCTTCGCGGTAAAAGATTATATCGCTGCAGAGCTCTCCCTTGAAGGTCAGACCGTCCGCACCGAAAAGGTATACGTCGCCGGCGAGATTCCCGTCGACGTATCCCGACGGGTCGACGACGAGCAGCTTATCTCCTGCGAGGGCGGCATAGCAGCGATCTGAGAAAACGCCGCCCAGTTCCCGCTCACTGCCGACAAAAGGATCGACGAGAAGAAGCTTTCCGTCCCTCAGCGCGGCAAGCCCGCCGTCAAAGACAATAGGGAAAAGTTCGTCCGAATCGTTTTTATATCCGCCCAGTTTTTCGCCGGTCGCGGCGGAATAGATCTCTGCGCCGGTCAGCGCTGCCTTTCGGGTCTCGAAGAACTCCGGGCGCGGCTCCCCCTCCGAGTCGAAAACGAAGATCTTATCCCCGTCCGTTCCGATCCCCGCCCGGGCGCAGTCGGAGATCTGCTTCACGTCTCCGTTACAGGCGACGGTGTAGACTTTTTCGTCGATCCTCACGGCGAGTCTGTCCGTGCAGAGCGCGATCCTGACGCATTCGGATCTGGGTTCGGCGGCGCTTATCCGCGCAAGGAGAAAGATCTCTCCCGTTTCAAGGTCGCATTTTTTGATCTCGACCAGCTCTTCCTTCCACGAGACCGAGGCGTAGAACATATCGTTTCCGCTTATTACGACCGACGCCGTCATGCCGTCCGAAGCGATGACGCTTTGAGTGACCTGAGAGGCGATACCGTACCGGCAGATGCCGTTCGACCTGACAAGACCGCAGACGATCTCGCGCGTCGCGGGCATATATATCCAGCCGTCGCGGTATGCCGCGCCGTAATACACTCCGAGCGGGAACCTCCCGGGAACGTGGCTGATCCCGTTTTCGGCGATCCGGTAGACGGGCCCCCATTCAGAGAGCGAGAAGAACAACGCGTCACTGTCCGAGAAAACGTTCAGCCCTCTCAGCCCTATCCTGTCCTCCGTTTTATGGTCGTTTTCCGAATAATTATACTCCGCGTCGTTCAGGACGAAGCGGTCTTTCGTGTCGGCGGCGAGCGGGAACGTCATTCCGGCGCCGGAAACCGTGTCGGTCTTTTCGCGGCTGAGAGACGGATCGGAAGTTTTGTTTATAAGCCCCGGAAGAAACGCCGCGCCGACGCCAAGCGCGAGAGCGGCGCAGAGGATCGCGGCGAGGTGCGTCATTTTTTTACGGGCGCTCTTTTTTTCGGCTATCCTTTTTTCGAGCTCCAGGGTATATTCTTCTATGCTCTTCATAAGTTCTCCTTTTCGTCCGCGAGAAGTTCGCGGAGCACCTTTTTGGCGCGATAAAGAAGATTGTCGATCTGTTTAGAGTTTTTTCTCATCACTTTCGCCGCCTCTTTATAGCTCAGGCCCTCGAAGAACACGAGATGGACCGCGGTCCTCATATCTTCCGGCAGGCCTGCTATCGCATCGTTCACGGCGCGCGCCCTCTCGTCTTTGAGCACCTTTTTTTCAAGGTCCGCCCTCTCGTCCGCCGCGTCGAGCGCTTCGGAAAGCTCCTCTGTCTTCAGGACCGAGCGGTGCCTGATAAAGTCGCTCGCGCGGCTCTTCGCGAGCATGAAAAGATAGGTTTTCAGAGAGACCCGGAAATCATACCCGCGCTTGTGAACAAAAAGCTCGCTCATGACCTCAAGCGCGATATCCTCGGCGCTGTGGACGTCGCGGACGTAAGAATCCGTGAAGAAAACGAGAGAATAAAACACTTTCTCCATTATCTCGCCGACGGCGCTTTCGTCGCCGTCAAGGAAACGGCGGTAGATCTCTGCGCAGTTATCCATTTATTTTTTACCGCCCTTTCCGGCTTATTTTAAGAGCCACGTCTGACCCCTTCGCCTGTTATACGGATGAACGGCCCCGGTTTCCTTCCGGATCGGTGAAAAAAATTTAAAAAACTTTCCGGACGCCCGAAAAAACGCCCGCCGCGGCGATGATCGCCGCGGCGTAAGGGGAAATGAGACTATCCGTAGTATTTTTCTACGCCGCCGTAGCCCGTGATAAGTTTGTTTGCCCGGGTCTTCTTGACGAAGTTTTCAAGACGCTTCGAAAACTCGGCGGGGCGTCCTCTCGCGGCGTCGATATACGCGACGCGGATCCTTTTATACGGCTCGGAGAACGACTGATAATTGCGCCAGACCTCCGGATCGCTCCTGAGCGAGGCGATGATATCCTCCGGGAAAACGAAGGGCGTGCAAAGAAGGTCTTCGACGGACTTTCTGATCTTAGGGTGGATAAGCCCCTGAGAGTCAAGAAAAACGAGTCTTTCTATATTCGGCTGCGAGAAAGAACTCCCTTTTCGGCGCGGAGTGAAGCGGCGAAGCTGGCGCTCGGCGTCGAGTTTTCCCGCCGTCGAGTCGATCCAGCCGAAGCAGAGCGCCTCCTCGACCGCGTCGTTGTAGGAGACGCCTTTCTTGCCCGAATCCGAAGAGTAAAACACGAACCAGACTTCTTTTTCGGTCTCAAAATGCTCCGAGAGCCATTTTCTCCACTCGCCGCGGTCATAACAGCAGACGGTCTTCTTTTCGTTCATCTGTTTTGCGTCAGTCGGCGTCTTCATCGAGCGTTTCGAGAAGGAAGGTCACGGGACGGAAGCCGTCGCTGCAGGAGAGCATCGCGGACTTTTTATCTTTCATCCAGCCGTCGAAAAAGTCCTCGGCGCCGTGCGCCATCGCCATGACGTAGGGAGAGAGCGTGTCCCAGGCGCTGAAGCAGAAGCCCTCCGGCATCTTCCAGCCGTTCGCGACGAATACCTGCCCTATCTTCATATCGCAGGCGTGTTCGATCGGGTTTTCATACTTTTCGATCAGGTCTTTATGGCAGACCATTGCCATTACGGTTATTTTTATTTTTTTCATCTGTTTCCTCCGTTTCCTCCGTCTTTTCCCGGCGAGCCGGGTTTTTTCTTCAGTCCGGGCGTTCCATGATCTTCAGCCCGAGTTCGAACGCCAGAAGCATTATCTTCATCTTGTCGTCGAGCCTCACGGCTCCGTACAGGCTTCTCGGCTGCCAGCTCGAATGGTCGAGGTTGTCTCCGGCGTAGAAAAACTGGAAAAACTCCGTCTTTCTGAAATCGCAGAGCGCCTGCATCCCGGCGCATTCCATTTCCACGCAGATAGCGCCCCGGTCTTTCCTGCGCTTCACTTTTTCAGCGGTCTCCCTGTAAAAGGCGTCCGTCGTCCAGGTCACGCCCTCGACGAACGGATACCCGCATTCGTTGAGAACTTCTTTGAAAAGCCCGCGATATTTTTTGTTGACTTCTATAGTGTCGGAAGGCGCGGCGTAATGAAAGCTCGTCCCCTCGTCCCTCAGCGCCCGGGTGGGGATGATGATGCCGCAGTCCTCGATATTTCTGTCAAGGACTCCGCAGTTGCCGAGAAGGATAAGCCTTTTGCTCCCGAGGGCCAAAAGATCCTCGTACTGCGCGACGCAGAGAGGCTCGCCGACAAACGACTGATACAGACAAAAGCGTTTTCCTTTATATTCCGCCTCGTAAATGGGGTTCGGACCGACCGCCCAAAGGATCTCGGCGATCTGCTTTGCGCCCAAAAGATCCCTCACGCCCGCAAAAAGCTGATGCGAAAAGCAGGAGACCGTCACTTCGGGAAAGCCGTCCGTTTTTTGTAAAATCATATCGGGGTCTATGATCGCGTGGGGAGAGGGGTCAAATTCTTCAAGAAACATTGCCGCGTCCTTCTCTCAGGTTTTTCTTCTGTCTATGCCTTTTTGACGGTAATACTCGCTCTTTGCGGCGTACATCCTCTCGTCGGCGGTCTTGACAAGAGCGCTGACCGGCGCCTCGGGGAATTCTCTGCGGGCGGCGCAGCCGACGGAGACCGAGAGCTCGCTGACGCTGTGCCCTTTCCATTCCGCGCTCTCTTTAACAAACTTTTCGTTGAGTCCGGCGAGGGTTTTTTCGTCCGCGTTTATAAGGCACGCGAACTCGTCGCCGCCGATGCGGTACACCGTGCCGTGAGTGCCGAAGCACTTGTTAAGACAATCGGCGGCTCCGCAAAGCAGCTCGTCTCCGGAAAGGTGCCCGAGCGTGTCGTTGGCGCGTTTGAGTCCGTTGACGTCCGCGGAGACGCAGACGAAATCGTCCGCCGCGGTCCTGATGGTGATCTTCGCAAGCTCGTCCTCGTATGCCCTGCGGTTCATACAGCCGGTCAGACGGTCGGTGTTGGAGAGCTTTTTCAGCATTTCATTGGTCGTTCTGAGCTTGAACACATTGTTCGCGAACACTCCGGCAAAGCACGAAACGACGACGATCACCAGCACGAAAGCGGCGATCCTCCAGGTCGGGATCCAGCCGCTCGCGGGAGAGGCGGTGAGTTCCCAGGTGAGATTTCTGATCTCGAAGCGCGTCGTCGAGGCGTCCTTGCCCGGAACGCCGCCGGACAAGATAAGCTGAAGCGCGCCGTCTTCGTCGAGATAGGAAAGGGTGTATTCCAGACCTATCGCTCTGAGTTCCTTCAGCTTCAGTTCGTCGATGAGCTTGTCAAAGTCTATCGTGACGCACACGAGTCCCCAGAATCTCGAGCCGGAAGCGCTCCTGAGAATGACCGGAGCCCTGCCGGAGATGCCGAGACCGCCCTGCACCATCTCGAAGGGATTAGTGAGGATCGTTTTTCCCTGCTCGTATGCCTTTATCGCTTCCTTGTTCCCGGGGCGGCTCAGATCCAGAAAATCAAAGCCTATAAGGTTCTCGTTGCCCTCGAGGGGATAGACGTTCGTCACAAGGCCGGTGGGCGCGATCGCGATGTTTTTGAGCGTCACTCCCGTCTCCTCTTTCACGGCGCTGACGACGTCGTCGGCGACGTTTTCAAAGAACGAGGTGTCGCCGTTGTGGTCCTGGACAAGAGCGATCAGCGTGCTCGTCCTCGCCATGACGCAGTCGATGGTCGTGACGATGTGCGCCGCCTCGTTTTCCGTTATGTAACGGCAGCGCTCCCTCTCGAGGGAGATCTCGTTGTTCAGCAGGAAAAGATACGCCGACATCAGAACAACAAGACACAGAACGGCAAAAACGACCGCCATGACTTTCTGTTTTACGGACCGGCGAATAGATTTCATTTTTTTGATCCTCTCCTTGAGATTTTTTTGCTAAACCTGATATATCACGACCGTCAGAGCTGAAGCCCGGAATCAAAAGCGTCATTTCGAGTCGGAAAAATGCCTGAACGACAGGATCCCGATCGGAAGAAAGTATACGCACCAGACAACGAGCGCCGCGACTCCCCCGCCGTGCGTCCCGCCGGACGACATCGAAGCGAAGGCGCCTGTCATCGGCAGGACAAAACAGCTTATGAAAAAGACGCCGTGAAAAGTCATGAGCGCTTTGAGCCATTTGTCGGGAGAATTTTTGGAGCGCATCGAGAGACCGATGAAGAAAGTCGAGAGCGCCATCATGGCGTAACCGAGAAGATCGAGGTTGAAAAGAAGCCCTCCGCGGCTGTAATCGAGGATCTTTTTCGCCTGATCCGTCAGGTCTTCGAGCCTGACGGTCGTCGTCTGCGCGAAATACACGATAAATATCAGCGCGGCGTAGATCGCCGAGAAGATGAGCCCGATATTCGCCGGGACGCGTCTGTCCTTTCCGCACTCGTTCTGGAATCCGGCGGCGGTCATGATATAGCCTATCGGCAGGAACATACAGACAATATAGCTGCCGAACGTGAAGCCCGTAATCAAGAACACCGCGAACAGAAAAACGCTCACGGACGTGATCGCCGCGCCGATCTTCGGAACGGTCCTGTTCAATTCTATCGCCTCTTTTTCGGTGGAGATTTCGGCCGTTTATTCAGTCGAAAAGCTGACCGGGAAGCTTGAGTTTGACCTTAGGGGGAAAACCTTTGTCGAATTCTTCGACCCCGGCGTCCGGAACGTAGTAGCCCTTCGGCGTCTGATATACGCCGGTGACGCCGTCGAGATAGCCGGGGACGAGCTCTCTGCACAAAAAGAACGAATCGTCCTCGCCCTCGGGAAGGTCATGATAGCGGATGCCGAACTTCCGTGCGTAATCGAAGCCGCTCTTGCCGTAGAAGAGGACGTTGCCCTCGAAGAGGACGGCGCCGTAGCCGAGAGAGGCGGCTTTTTCGAGAGAGTAGTCGAGCAGAGCCTTTCCGAAGCCCTGTCTCTTGAACTCCGGCGCGATGCAGATCGGTCCCATCGTGAGGACGGGAACGTCCGATCCGGCGTCCGAATTGATGACGGTCCTCATGAACATATTCTGTCCGATGACTTCGCCGTCCTTTTCCATCACGAAATCGAGCTCCTTCACGAAAGCGGGGTCGTCTCTCAGGACGTGGAGAACGTAATGCTCGCTGCATCCCGGGCGGTAGACGTTCCAGAAGGATTCGCGGACGAGGTTTTCGACCTTGCGGTATTCGTCTTTCCTTTCGGGACGGATAATAAAAGCGTTTCTGTTCATTGAAGAGATCCTCCGGGAGAAAATAAATAAGAAAGTCAGACTGATAAAGACGGCGCCGACAACGTCCGTGAACCAGTGGACGCCGGAGATGATCCTGCCGGCGACCGTCACAAGGACCACCGCCGCGCAGAGGGCTTTCAGCGTTTTGCAGAGAGCGGCGTTTTTGACGTACCTGTCAAAAAGCGGAGGCGCGCTTCCGAGAATGACGCACACCAGCATAGTGTGGGATGACGGGAACGAGGCTTCCGGATGAGCGGCGCCGGGCATGATCACGGGTCTGAAATTGACGACGGCGTGTTCGAACAAAACGTAGACGCCGATCACGGCAAGATAGAGAAAACCGAGCGTGATGATCTCACTGTCGACCTTAAAGAGACTTTTTCTTTTTATAAGCTGTATGAAGCCCGCGAGAGCGAATCCCGAGGCGACAAACAGCGCCGCGAAGCCGAGCCAGTCGGTGATCTCATACCAGAGAAAATTCACCCCGAAAAGCCCGAAAACAAACGAGTTGAGACCCGCAAGCCCGACGGAAGTGTTTTCGGGTCCGATCGGCCTGACGTCGACAAACTTGATAAGGACAATGAGAACGCCGAAGAGGAGCGCGCTGACGGAAGCAAATAGAAGTTGAGTTCTCTTTTTCATGAAGGATCATCCTTTCAAAATCAACTCCCGGAGAAAATTCCCCGAGGCGCGTCCATTATGGATCGCGCGGGATGATCTTTCAAGAGACGCTCTTTCACGGCGCCGACACTTTGCGTGTCATTTTCTGTTCAGCAATAAAAACCCCTTGATAACAAGAAGAGAGAGGAAGAAGAAGCCCGCGTAAGGCTGTCTTGACAGCATGAACACCGCGGTCCCCGCAGCGGACAGGAGCATACCGGCGACGATCCGGTGCTTTGTCCAGACGGGTCTGTCGAAGCGGCTGACGATCGCGCCGCAAAGACCGTTGAAAAAGGTAAGGACGACGGTGACTATGAACACGGCTTTCAGCCAGCCGCTGACGTAAGAAAGACCGGTCAGAAAAACCGAAAGGGCGTCCCCGTCGGCGAACACCGGGAGGAAGAACAGCAGCGCCGCCAGCGCGTCGAGCGCTCCGCAGACGAGCGCTCTCAGAGTTCTGTCGGAGCGCTTAACGTCCTGCTCGGCGGCAAAAACGAGTTCCTCCGAGCCTATAAGCTCGTCTAAAGTCACGTCAAAGAATTTTGCGATCGCCTTCAGCGAATCTATGCCCGGATATCCCCTGCCCGACTCCCATTTGGAGACGGCGGTCCGGGAAACGAATAGCTTTTTTGAAAGTTCTTCCTGGGTCAAGCCCTTATTTGTTCTGAGCTTCTGAAGTTTCTCGTTGAATTCCAAAGTTTTTCCTCAAAATGACCCGTCGTCCGCGCGCCCCGGGGCCTCAGAGCTTCAGTACCGCGACGATCTCCTCGCCGTCCTTCTCGCCGTTCTCGACGAAGCCGAACGAGCGATAGAGTCCGGCGGCGACGTGATTCTCCGGCTCGTAGGACACCTCGCAGTAAGGCGCTTTGCCGCAGGGCCAGGTCCTGACGAAATCGAGCGCGAGTTTTACCGCTTGTCTGCCGTAGCCACGGTTCTGATATCTCTTGTCGATCATCAGCCTCCAGAGGCTGTAGTTGTTTTTGAGAGCCTCGGGCGGCTTTTCGTCGTAGAACTGATACAGCGCCGCCTCGTTGAAGCCGATCATAACGAAGCCGACGGGCTTTTTGCCGTTGTATATCGCGAACGGGAAAGCCGAGCAGCCGGTGCCCTCGGCGGTGAACGCCTGAAGGAGGCTGAGATCGTTTGAAGCGACGAAATCCTTCTGCGCTTTATAGACCTTCAGCTCTATAACGTCCCAGACGTTTTTTGCGTCGATCTTTTCAAGACGGATCATATTGTTCTCCTTTATTTCTCAAACTTCGATCCAGATGCCTTCGTCGTGTATAGAGGCTCCCTCCACGGAGCGGTAGAAATCCTGAGCCTCTTTGTTTTGCGCCATGAGCGCGATAAGAAGCGTTACTCCCCTCTTTTTCAGCTCGGCGCGGAGAGTTTTAAGAAGTTCCTGCGCGACCTTTTTATGCCTCCTGCTTTTCAAGACGCAGATCCAGTCGAGATAGGCGGCGGCGCAGACCGCATCGGAGCGGCTGGCGATAAGAGAAGCGTCGATCCTCCCGATCACCCTCATATCCTTCACGGCGATGAACGACATGGCGTTTATGAACCTAAGGTCCGAAAAGGATTTTCTCAGCGCCTTTTCGTAGTCAACGTTGGGCTCCCAGAAGTAGGTGTCGGGCTCCTCGATCCTGAGTTCTCTTTCGAAGTCCAAAACAAGTCCGACGTGTTTTTCTTCAAAGGGGACGATCTCAAATTCTCCCAAGATTTTCTCCTTCAGTCGGCGAAGTTTTTCCTGAGGATGTCGATAGTGTGGTTGGAGGCGCCGACAAGATCATTTCTTTCGCAGGTCGCAAAGTGAAAGTCCATCCATTTCGCGAAAGTCTCGCGATCCATCCCGTCGATAAACTCTTTGAGATAGTGGGCGGCTCCGTCTGAGGCGACGAGCTTTATCCTCTCGACCGGAAGTTCTTTATCGAGCGAAGCTATATCCTCCGTCCGGACGAGCTCGAACACTTCTTTCGGCTCGCTTACGCAGTGCCAGTCGGGCGTCAGAAGAGAAGCCTCCTCGATCTCGCGGAGCGTGTTCTTCATGAAGACGTACTGGATGACAGTCGGCTCGTTCATGCAGTACGCGACAAAGATATATCCGCCTGGCTTTGTCACCCTCACCGCGTTTTTCAGCGCCTTCAGTTTGTCGCGGCGTGTGTAGAGATGATAGAGCGGTCCGAGGACGAGAGTAAGATCGAATTTTGAGTCCGCGAGAAAATCAAGATCGAGCGCGTTTGCCAAAAAGGTTTCTATCTTCTCCGAGCCGTCGAGCTTTGAAGAAAGGATCTCGAGATTGTGCTTCACGAGCTCAATCGCCGTGACGCGGTATCCGCGCTTTGCGAGCGTCACACTGTAGCGGCCCGTTCCCGCGCCGATCTCGCAGATCACGGGATCCGGGACGGACGAAAGATATTCTTCGATATATTTCATCGTGGTCAGGTATTCGACCTGACCGTGCTGAGACAGAAGCCTCGCTTCCTCGTCGCGGGAGTTATAGTATTCTTCTATAAAGTTCATCGCAGACTTTCAGATCCCTTCCGGGGCGTCGGTGTACCAGAGCGGGACGTCCTTGAGGCGGCTCCAGATAAACTGCGCGACGTTCCAGCCTCCGGCGGGAGTGTGATGGATCTGATCGCGGACGTATCGGCTGTCCTCGCCCATGCGCGCGATAGAGAGCCCGCAGCTCTCGGCGACGGGGATGTAGTGGACGCTGTTCAGCCCCGCGACGTCGCGGATGGCGCATACCATATCAAACCAGGTGTAGGGATCGCCGGATGACGGCGTGATGAGACGTTGAGGCGTGAATTTTATCGAATGGTCGGCGTGATCGTAGCGGCTCCCGGTGATGGACATAAGGACGATCTGAGCGTCAGTGTTCGCCTGCAGCCAGCGGAGCGTCATATTGAGACAGCCGCAGAACGTGTCGGTCGTGAGGTCGTAGATAGTTCCGAGCGGAGCGCCGGTGTCGTTGGGTCCGACTTCGAGAGTAATAAGATCC
The DNA here is from genome assembly GCA_017453605.1 of Clostridia bacterium. GTDB lineage: Bacteria > Bacillota > Clostridia > Oscillospirales > SIG627 > SIG685. Next base: position 3,000 of record JAFTEP010000268.1, on the reverse strand, counting down.
GCGTCTTTTTTGCCGTCGTCCGGATCCATCGCGCGAAGCCTTATCATGGCGCTGGTCGAGTAGCCGCCGATGTTCTCGGTGACGCCTCTGCCGCCCTCTCCGCAGTTGACGAGCTTCAGGCCGGAAATATGTGCCAGATAACGCGCGTAATGCCCGGAGCCTTCCATAGTCATGGAGGTGCCGTAAGCGTACCAGAGCTTGCCGTTCCAATGGGACGGGCAGGGATAAGTTTCCATAGAAAAGTCTCCTTTTGTCGTGCAGCCGTTTTCAGGGCATCCGCGGAACAGCTGAATAAACGCCGCCGGAAAGCCCTTTTATTTCAGTCTCAAGTATAACCAAAATCATCCCGCTTGTCAAGAGCGAAAAAGGCGGGAAACTCAGACCGGTTCGTACCCGGCGTCGGAAAGGGCTTTGAGCGCACTGTCGAATTTTTCTTTTCTCACGAGGATATAATCGGTGTTATAAGTCGAGAGCGCGAAGATCCCGATCCCGTTTTCGGCGAGGACGCCGGAGATCTTCGCCAGGATCCCTACGAGAGAAAAATCGAGAACGCCTTTTACTCTGAACGCCCGCCAGCCGTCCTCTCTTTTCAGGGCGTTTTTCGGCGCGGACGCGGTCGGGCAGACGAGCGAGAGTTCCTCGTCGGTCTTCCCGACAAAACAGAACCCAGCGCCGAAATCTATATCCTTTTCGGATGCGACCTTCGAGACGCAAAACTCTCCGTCGAGTTTTTCGAGCTTGATTTTTCCGTTTATTTGTTCCCAGCGTTCTTTTGTCATGAGGCTGACGTGTCCTTTGCGCGTTTCGCCGAGAAGCGGGACCGGCACGTTCTCGGCAGTCCACTGATATACGAAACCGAGTTTTTCCTGAACGCGCCTTGATTTTTCGTTCCCGTCGTAATAGCCGCACCAGACTCGCGAAAGTCCGAAATCTTCAAACGCGTGTCTCAGGACTTCCCGAGCCGCCTCGGGGACGATGCCCCTGCCCCAATACGGGACGCCCAGCCAGTAGCCGAGTTCGGCCTCGTCCTCTCCCGGCGCGAGGTCTCGGTGATGCAGCCCGATGCTCCCGACCGCAAGCCCCGTCTCCTTCAGCACGATCGCGTAGGTCTCGGGATCGGAGAGCGTTGTTTTTATAATATTGCGCGAATCCCCGACGCTCGTGTGGACGGGCCAGCCCGCCGCCGGTCCGACGCGCGGATCGGACGCGTATTTGAAACACTCCTCGGCGTCGGATTCCTCCCACGGACGAAGTCTGACGCGTTTTGTTTCCAGGATCATCAGGACGCCTCCTAAAAAGATCTTCTTCCGCCAAACAGTATATCACATTTTCGGGATAATCACAAGACTCTTGAACGGGCCCCTGATAAACAGTTGACGCGCCTTAAGGAACGCGAAAAAACGTTTTTGACTGCGGGAACGAGAAAAGAATATTGCATTTTTTTAACAGGTGTGCTATAATTCTGTGGGTGAGAATGGGGAAAGCTCCCAAAGCTCCCAAAGCTCCCAAAGATCTGAACGGAGGTCGGATATGGCCGAAAATCCATCCCGGAACGCCTCAAAAGAAGACGAAAACATCCACAAAGGTCACCGCGAACGGCTCAAACGCCGCTTCAGAATGACCGGCATAGAGACCTTCGAGGATCACAACATCCCTGAACTTCTGCTGTTCTTCGCGATCCCTCTGAGGGACACGAACCCCACCGCGCATAAACTCATATCAAAATTCGGCTCTCTCAACGGGGCGCTCGAAGCGCCTTTCGAGGAGCTGACCCGCGTCGAGGGCGTCGGAGACAACGCCGCGACCCTGCTCAGGCTCGTCGGACAGATCTCCGGGATCTGCGCGGCGAGAAAGCCCGGACTTTCCATAGACAGGAGATACGATTTCGAACGCATCGGCTCGTATCTGAAAAACATCCTCGCCGATTCCGAACGCGAGCAGGTCTACGCGATGTTCTTCGACCACAGAATGGAATGTCTCGGCGAAATGACTCTCCATTCGGGAAACATCAACGGCGCCTTCTTCGCCTACAGAAAGCTCGCGGACGCGCTTTCTGTCTACGCCGCGGATTTTGTCGTTCTGGCGCACAATCATCCGGGCGGCGTCCACATCCCTTCAAACGACGACCTCGACACTCACGCACAGATCAAGAAATTCCTTGCCGATCTGAGAGTGGGGCTCATAGAACATTACATAATCGCTCCGTCCGGATTCAGCGGTCTCGAACACCGCCAGCGCCTGAACTGAAAAAGCATCCGTGCGTTTTTTTAAGATCCAAAGGCTAAACTGTCCCGCCCCCCGAAAAAGGGGCGGGACAGTTTTTTTATTCTCAGGCGATCACATAATTCAGCGAGAGATCATTTTTTCTTTTTGCCGCAGGAGCAGCCCAAACCGCATGAAGCGCAGTTTCCAGTGCAGCCGCCGGAGGCGCGCTTTTTGTCTTTCACGAGACTGAACACCGCGAGCGCGACGAGGGCGAGCACGGCCGCGAGAGCGATGAGAGTCGCGAAATTCTGAGTGATCCATTCAAGCATCCGTTTCCCGCCCCCTTTTTCAGACCTTCACTTTCTTTGTGAGCTTTGTCGCTTCCTTATACTTCTTGAAGAACAGCATATATACCATCAGTCCGAGCAGCGCGAAGGCGGCGACAAGACCGATCACGTTCACGACGGCGCCCGCGCCCGACGCGAGATTTCCGGTGAAGAGATTGCCGAACTGATTTATCATAAGCGCTATTGCGTACGCAAAGCCGCACTCATAGAGGATCGCGAACCACGTCCATCCCCTGTTGTTCATCTCGCGCTTGATGGCGCCGATCGCAGCGAAGCACGGAGCGCAGAGCAGGTTGAATACCAAAAACGAGAATCCCGCGATCTTCGTCGCGAACGACCCGGAGATGCCCGCCCAGTCGCCGTAGAGAATACCCATCGTTCCGACGATGTTCTCCTTGGCGACGAGCCCCGTGACGGAGGCGACGGCGGCTTTCCAGTTGCCCCAGCC
>JAFTEP010000026.1 GCA_017453605.1 Clostridia bacterium | reverse complement strand
GATCACGCTGGGCGTCTTTGAGTTTGTCGGCGTTGACGGCGTTGAGCTGCAGCTGATGACCGCCGGACAAAACGAAATCCTTCACGAGCATCGCGAGCTTTTCGATGCTTTCGGGGTCGATAAAGGTCGCGGCGGCAAATTCGAGAGTGAGCGGTCCGCCGTTCACGGCGTTTACAAGCTCGGGTTTGGTGAACGAACTTATGACCGAAAAAGGTCCGGGGATACGGGCGAAAAGGCTCGGGGAGAAGTTCGTGCCGAAGGGCTCTCCCTTTCTCCTGCCGTCGGGAGAGGCGCCTATCGCGTCCGCGTGGGCGAGATAGAACATCGCGGTCCCCGTCCCGGCTCTGAAAACTCCGCCGAGGCAGTTGGTTTTGTTCTCCAGAGCTTCGGCGAATCTTCCGAGCAGCTTTGCGGCGATCCCGTCGACTCTGTCGTCGTCCTGCCCGGTCTTTGCGCACTTTGTCCTGAGCGTGTTCAGAAGCTTGTTGTCGCCCACGAAATCTCTGTCGACCGCGCTTTTCAATTCTTCGAACGACAGAAGTTTTTCTTCAAAGACGGTCTCCCTTATCGCCTCGAGCGAATCCGCGGCGGTCGCGATCCCCGATCCGTGTATGCCGAAATTGTGATACTTCGGCTCCAGAAACATCCCGAGAAAAGGGGAGGGGACAAACCACAGATCTTTTATTTTTTCGCATTCCGCGTCCGCCAGGGCATCTATCCTGGCGAGCACGGCGTTTTCAAATTCTTCGTAGGAACCGAAAGATCTTTTTTCGTGCAGGGCCTCGTCCACCGCCTTCGGGAACGAGAGCGAGCCGATGTTGCAGACGTCGCAGCCGTATTTGGGGATGATGAACTCCCAGCAGGCGGCGACCGTGTAGTCCCTCGCGTCGGAAAGCTCATAGCCCTTTTTCACGAGCCCGTCTATCACGACGTCGTCGTTGGAGTACTGCGGGAATCCGAGTCCGGCGACGGTGAGTCTGCTCCCGAGTCTGTATATCTCGTCAGGCGTGTCGCGGCCTACCCTGACGTTGATCTTCGGGTCGATCAATTTGTTGTTGAACGAAGCCTCCAGGCAGAGCTCGCTCAAAAGATTGAAGACGGGTTTTCCCTCGCGGTCGACTCCGCCGAGCATCATGCTCTGTCCGTTGTCGCCCTGCTGGATCCCGACGTAAAGATCGTTGTCCTTGTTGAAAGACAAAAAGAAATCTTCGACGAGTGCGAGCGCGGACTCTCTGTCGAGAATCCCGTTTTTCATATCGGCCTCAAGATACTTTCCGGCGTAAAGGTCGAATCTCCCGCAGGTGTTGTGGTAGTTCCCCTCTAGCCACAGAGCGAAGTGGACGGCCCTGAACGACTGCATCGCTTCTCTGAGCGTTCTCGCGGGATACGCCGGCACTCTCTCTAAGACCTTCGCGATGTCCGGTCTGTTTTCTTCGATCGCCTTATGTCTGTATCTTTCGCAGAGTGCGAGAAGAGCGTCTATCATCCTCCTGCCGTATTCGTCTGCGCCCTCGCGGTAAGAGAGCAGACCTTTGGACAAAACGCCCTCCCAGTCTATGCACAGATTCGAGTTGTATCCGAGCTCGTGTATAAAATGTTCTTTTCTTATCTTTTCCCATTCTTCTTTCGTGAAGCAGTCCGGGAGATTTGCAAGAGTTCGCGAGAACGTGATGATCTCCCCGGGCATGATGACCGGGGTCTCGTGAGAGGTCATATATTCGAAGCGCCTCGTCATCCTCTCCCCGGGGCTGAGCCCGAGACGCGAAAACTCTTCGCAGAAAAGATCCTGCGGGAGCGTTTTTCTCAATTTCCTGTGCAGTTTTTTTGTTATGTATTCTCTGAGTTCCATTTTTTCTCCAGCTTTCAGATCTTGGCTCTTCTCAGGTCTCTTCCCTCGAAAAGCATCACCCGGTATTCGCCGAAAAGCCTCGAGATTATCCGCTGATCGTAGGTCCTTTCGAGCTCTCTCGCCGCAAGGTTCGTGTTCACTATCGTCGGCTTTGAATTGACAAGGCGCGTGTTTATCAGGTTGTAGATTATCGCCGGCGTGTTTTTTGACGAAAGCTCCGTGCCGAGATCGTCGAGGATCAGAAGATCGCAGTTGAAAAGCCTTGCGCTTTTATCTTCTCGTTCGCTGTCGTCGGCGAATCTGTCGCGCTCGATCATGCTCACTGCGTTCGGAGCCGACTCGTACACCACGTCGAAGCCCTTTTCGATCACGACCTTCGCTATCGCGGAGGAAAGGTGCGTCTTCCCGAGCCCCGTCTGCCCGACGAATAAGAGTGAATCGGAGTCCGCGCTGAAGTTTTCGGCGTATTCGCGGCAGTCGGAGAGGATCTTTTTCATCACCTCTCTGTCGCTGTATCCCTTTTTGGGATCGGGCGCGTCCGAATAGCTCTCTATCCTGAACGTCTCGAAATTCTGCGTCTTAACGAGCTTTCCGAGCCCCGAATTCAAAAGTCCCTCGAGGGCGATCCGCTTTTTCAGACAGGCGCAGGCGTTTTGCCCGATAAAGCCGGTGTCGGAGCAGAGTTCGCATTCGTATCTTACTTTGGTGTAGTCCGCGGGATATCCGTTCTTTATCAGAAGCTGATCCCTCTGTTTTCTTAGGGCGAGGTTCTCGGCTTTGATCTCCTCGAGCCTCTTTTCGAACTCTTCGCCCTTTTTCTCGCTTGCCGCCTCCAGAATGTTCGCGGCGACGCGCGCGATCTTTTCGTCGAGTTCTTTCAAGCCCGGGATCTTTCTCTCGGCTTCCTCTCTGCGGATCTTCGCGTCGTCGAACGCTTTCCGGCGCTTGTTGAAGTATTCCTCTTTGATCGTTTCGTGACCCTTTGATCTGCCGTTCATTTTTTACCTCTCGTTTTCGATACCGCGGCGCGGAAGAAATCGTCCGTGTCGAAGCTTTTGTCGGTCGGGCGCCCGGGCTGATCCGCGGCGGCGACCTGTTCGGGCGTTTCAAACCCAGACGCTTTCCAGCCGTCTATGATCTTTTCCATATATGCAAGGCTCGGCTCCTTTATCGCGGCTATCGTCTTTTCGTATGCCGCCTCTATAAGCTCGAAGGAGACATTCTGCGCGTTCTTCCATTTTCCCACGATCTGAGCCTCTTTTTTTGTCAGAGCCCTCGCTCCGAAGCCGCAGAGAGTCTTGATCTTCCCCTCGAAGCTCTTATATTCCTTTATCTGCGCGAAGTGTTTTTCGACAGCGGCGTATTGCGTGATGCCCTTGTCGCACAGATCGCAGAGCGTCCGTTCTATGTATCTGAGCGAAGCCTTGTTCTCGGCGATGCAGTATTCCCCGGCGAGCATTATCACGTCGGGTGAAAGCCTCAGGGAATCCATGAACGAATAGACCGCGGCGAGCTCCGAGGTGTTCAGAGGTCTGTTCAGGCGCTCCTCGAAGAAATCCCTCAGCGCGGCGAACTCCGCGGAGGTCTCGATGGCCTTCGCGAGCTGCGGCGCCTCGTAATGAACCGAATGCGCCGGCGTTTTTTTTGCCGGGGACTTCGACGAATTGTCGAGGAATCCCGCCCCGCGGAGATATGCGACGGCGGTCTTCGCGCTCTCTTCGTCCACGCCCTTGAGTTTGAGAAACTCCATTAGCGGCTTCTGATCGAGAACGCAGGAAGCGTTCTGCGCCGCGAACGCGTGGACGAGGATCAGCACTCTGATCTCGGTCTCGTTCATCTCGGCAAGCTTGTCCGCCGTCTCGGGCGGCAGGATTATCTGACCGTAGGGTCCGGTCGGTCTGAGCGTATAAAACATTTCTGTTCTTCTTTTTCTTTTTTTCTCTGAATTCTTTGGAAGTTTTGATTCTCTCCCATTAAAGTATATCATATCGCTCGCTAAAGGTCAACCTTCCGGGGAACGCTTTTTTAGGCAAATTTGTCAACTCCGGGAGCCCGAAAACCGTCAAAACGACAAAAATACGGGCTTTGCGCACGATTATTCGGTCAATGCACTTGACAAAAAATCACATTTGAGATAAAATAAAGTGATGTATTATCAATCCCCCTACGCTAACCGAAAGGAGAAGGATCCGCCCGGCGTGGATCCGGATTAAACAATGAGTCTCAAAAACGTCAAAAACGAAGAGAAAAACAGAGTCACCCTGGAGATCGTCATCCCGAAGGCGGATTTTGACGCTGCTGTTTCGAAGGTCTTCGCAAAGAAGTCTAAATCCATCGTGATCAACGGCTTCCGCAAGGGCAAGGCGCCCAGAAGCGTCATCGAAAAGATTTACGGCAAGGGAGTCTTCTACGAGGACGCCCTCAACGATATGCTCCCCGAAGTTCTGAAGAGCGCCGTCGAAGAGAGCAAAGCCGAGATCGTCAGCTCCCCCGAGCTTGAAGTCGGCGACATCAACGACGAGGGCGTTCAGCTCACCGCCAAGTATTACGTCAAGCCCGAAGTCACCGTCAAGGAGTACAAGGGACTCAAGGCCGAAAAGACCGTCCGCACCGCGACCGACGAAGAGGTCGACGCCGAGATCTCGAGAGTCCGCGAAAGGAACGCGAGGACCGTCGACGTGACCGACCGTGCCGCCAAGGACGGCGACGTCGCCGACATCGACTACGAGGGCTCGGTCGACGGCAAGGTCTTCGAGGGCGGCTCAGACAAGGGCCACAAACTCACCCTCGGCAGCCATTCCTTCATCCCCGGATTCGAGGATCAGGTCATCGGACATTCCGTCGGAGACGAGTTCGACGTCAACGTCACCTTCCCCGAGGACTATCACGCTGAGGAACTCAAGGGCAAGGCGGCAGTGTTCAAAGTGAAGCTCAACGGCATAGAATTCAAAGAGCTCCCCGAGCTCGACGACGAGTTTGCAAAGGACGTCAGCGAATTTGACACTCTCGATGAATACAAAGCCGACGTCAGGGCAAAAATAAACGACAGATATTCCGCCGCCGCGGACAACGAGGTCGAGAACAAACTCATCGACGCCCTTCTCGAAAACACCGAGGTCGACGTGCCCCAGTGCATGTTCGACGAGGAAGCCGACGCAGTCCTGAGAAACTACGAGTCCAACATGGCTCAGTCCGGCATCAGCATGGAGATGTATCTCAAGTACACCGGAATGACCCCCGAAAAGATGAAGGAGCAGGTCATGCCGCAGGCTCAGCGTCAGGTGAAGACGCGCCTCGCCCTCGAAAAAGCCGCTCAGCTCGAAAAGATCGAGGTCACTCCCGAGGAGACCGACAAGGAGATCGCCTCTATCGCCGAGAGCTACGGAATGAAGCCCGAGGAAGTTAAGAACATGGTCGCTCCCTCCATGGTCGAGAACGACGTCAAAAACAAGAAGATCCTCGATTTCATCAAGGCCAACGCCGAGATAACCGAAAAGCCCTACGAGGCTCCGAAGGCGGACGAGCCGGCGAAAAAGCCCGCCGCGAAAAAGCCGGCCGCGAAAAAGCCCGCCGCTAAGAAACCGAAGGCGGCTCCCGCCGAGGACAAGCCCGCCGAGGAAAAGGCGGAATAATTTTCACACTACATACCCCCGAAAAAAAGGAGGACAAATCATGGCATTCATCCCGATGGTCGTCGAGCAGACCGGTCACTCCGAGCGCTCCTACGACATTTACTCCCGTCTTCTCAACGACAGGATCGTGTTTCTGGCCGACGAAGTCAACGACGTCACCGCTTCTCTTGTCGTGGCGCAGTTTCTGTTCCTCGAGGCTC
>JAFTEP010000267.1 GCA_017453605.1 Clostridia bacterium | reverse complement strand
CACAAGCAGAGACGGCAAGATATATCTTCTGCGCCGCGATCAGGCCAGGCAGATCAGAGCGAAATTCTTTGCTTACGTTAAAAATGAACTTGGAGGGATTTGAAATGGCGGACAACGTGTCGAAAAACGGCATTTTCAGAGAAAAAAGTATGGAGAGGGTATCCGGTCCGGAATCGCTCAACGATTACATCCGCGTCACCAAGCCGTCGGTGTGGATCGCGCTTCTGGCGCTGGTGGTCCTGCTGGCCGGAGTGCTCGTCTGGAGCATCTTCGGGACTGTGGAGGTCAAAGACTCGGACGGGACCGTGAAAAAGATCCATCCCATCTCCTACGTGATAAACGGCGCCGAAGAAAAAGCCGGACAGATGAGTTACGCCGAGTTCAAGAACCTTTCTCCCGAGGAACAGAAGAAAGCGTTCGCCGGGATGACGGGAGATGAGATATACGCCCTCGTGGAGTCGAGCGACGAGAACTGGCCGGTGACTTCCTACGATCTGATCTCTCCCGCGAACGCAAAAGAGACGATAGTTTTATTTGACAACAACGGGGATCTGCACTTCAACCTGGCGTGGCCCAGCTACGGCGGCTTCGTTCCCGAAAGCATCGCGTCGATCGGCGAGCTTTCAGGGGAGCTCGACGTCAGCCGCGACGGCGGCGACAGCGGACATTCCCTGTCCTACGGGCGCAATCCCGACGGAAGCTACCCCAACGATTCTCAGCGCAGCGTCCCGAAATCATCCGCGGAAGTAAAGACGGGCGTTCTCGACGTCGATAAGTATAAACTTGTCGTGGATATCGTCTCCGGAAACGGGACTAAAGAAGAAAAGACCGCTCAGCTCGGCTCTCTCGGATACTCCGGAGAGATCGCCGCGCGGTTCATTGAGGATCACGGGGCGTTCCCGTCCCGCGACGAGGTGTCCGGCCCCGACAACATCGCGGACGGCGCGGCGAAGGCGGGGCACAAGGTCGACGGCAAATACGGTTATTACGGCAAGACCGCTCCGTGGAACGCGGGCGATCTGAAGCTGGAGGGCGGCGGAGGACAGCTCTGCACGGTGTTCAGCTGGGGCACCATGCGCGACTCGGGACTTATCAGGGACACCGGGACCGCGAAGATAAACTGACCGAGTGACTTTCGGGAGTTGAAGACCAATCCATAAACAGGAGACCGTTATGACGGATAGAAAGATAAAGCAGCCGGTCACAAAAGGAGTCGCGAAGGTGCCTGTCGTCATGCAGATGGAGGCGCTGGAATGCGGCGCGGCTTCGCTCTGTATGCTGATGGCGTATTATGATAAATGGGTGCCGCTCGAACAGGTCAGAAGGGACTGCGGCGTATCCCGCGACGGGAGCAAAGCCGGAAACATCATGAAAGCGGCGAGAAACTACGGCTTTACGGCGAAGGGATACCGGTTCGAGCCGGAAACGCTGCGCGCCAACGGCAAATTCCCGTGCATCATCCACTGGGAGTTCAATCATTTCGTCGTGTGCGACGGATTCAGAGGGAACAAGGTATACCTCAACGATCCGGCAAAGGGCGATTACGCCGTCACTCTTGAAAAATTCGACGAGAGCTTCACGGGCATCTGCCTTATCATAGAACCCGGTGAAGGATTTGAACCGGGCGGAAAGCCAAAGCGCGTTTTGGATTTTGCAAAAAAGAGACTTCGCGGAGCGGGCGGCGCACTGGCGTTCGTCGTCATAACCTCTGTGATCTCAACTCTTGTCGGGATCGTTTCCGCAGGGTTTTCACGCGTTTTTCTCGATGAGCTTCTGACGCAGAATCAGCCGGGGTGGTTCGTTCCGTTTCTTGTCGGTTTGATCGTCATCTCATCCATACAGCTTGTCTCGGCATGGATCCAGGCGATCTATTCTCTGAAACTCGACGGCAAAATGGCGGTCGTCGGAAACAGCACTTATATGTGGAAAGTCCTCCGCCTTCCGATAGAGTTCTTTTCTCAGCGTCTGGCGGGCGACGTTCAGCAGCGCAAAGAGTCAAACGCCTCGATCGCCGGTCAGATCGTGAACACTCTCGCGCCGCTGGCTCTGAACACGGTAATGATGGCGTTCTATCTTGTCGTCATGATCCGGTATTCGTGGATACTCACGCTCGTCGGCGTCGCTTCGGTCGTCCTGCAGCTCTTTGTTTCGCGATACATATCAAAAAAACGGGTAAATATAACGCGCGTTATGATGCGCGACAGCGGAAAGCTCGCCGCCGCGACGGTGTCGGGCGTCGAAAT
>JAFTEP010000025.1 GCA_017453605.1 Clostridia bacterium | reverse complement strand
TGAGATATAGCGTCCGTTTTTGATAGATTTCGGGCGATTTGTATTGACACGAACGCAAAGAGCAAATATAATGGAGACGGAGGGAGGGATCCGGATGCCCCGAGAGAGAGATTTCGCGCCGGCCTGGGAATACTCGGCGCGGATCGAAAACGCCGAGATCGATCTTCTCGTCAGGGACGACTGCCTGCCGGAAACAGATCCCGAGGACCCGGTCCTGCACGTCCACGCGTTCCCGGAGCTTTTCGTCTGCAAGCGCGGAAAACTGAACATCAAGACCGCAGACGGCGTTATGACGCTCGACGCCGGAGACGCCGCCTCCGTTCCCCCGGGCGTCGCCCACGTCGCCTACAGAGCCGGAGCGGGGACGCTCTACGCGGCGTTCAGCTTTCGCGTCACGAAAAGAAAAAACGCGGGGAGCGAGGACCTGTTCAAAACTCTTCTTCCTTTTACATCCGGAGAGTCGGTCGCCGTCATCAGAGAAGAGCCCGCCTTCATCCGGACTGCGGAGGAGATAAAACAAAAAGGCTCCTCTCAGCCCGGGATCCTCGCCGCGCTCGCCTTCGCAAGGCTTCTTGTCGTCTTCTCTCAGCCCTCATCCGGCGCGGGAACGAAAAAATCGAAGGCGTCCGGGGAGACTCCGTCGGGAAGCGATCTGAAAATGATGAACTTTCTCGAGGAATTGATCGAGAAGCGCTTCCCGGGGCGCGTCTGCGCGGGAGAGCTCGCCGAAGTCCTGCATATCAGCTCCCGTCAGCTCTCAAGGACCGTCAAAAAGCTCTTCGGGATGACCCTTCACGAGCTGATCCTTTCAAAGCGCGTCAGAGAGGCCGAAAGACTGCTTTCGGGAACGAAAATGACCGTCGAGAACGTCGCCGCCGCGGGCGGCTTCGGCTCGGCGGCGGGGCTTTACAGAGAGTTTTCAAAGCGGCTTAAAACGACTCCGGCGAAGTACAGAAAAAAACACCGGATCGACGATATCTCAAAAACGGCGAAAAAATAACTCATCAGCAAAAACGGGCAGAAAGGCGTGATAAGAATGATAAAATTTGGAGACAGGACAGAGATGATGGTCGACGGCTTTCTCGTCGAAAGCTCCGAGAACCTTGTTTTCCGGCACAACGCGCCGAAATATCTCGGAAAAGCGGTCGAATTCACCGAAAAATGGGAGGGCGCGGGCTCTCTCGCGATCAGCGCTCTGGACGACGGGAAGACCGTGAGGCTCTATTACCGCGGGTACCCGACCGGAGCAAAGGATTCTGACCCGTATCAGGTCACGTGCCTTGCCGTCAGCGAAGACGGCGTGAATTTCTCGCGCTCGGCAGTGAACGAATTCGACTATAAGGGCGTCCGCGAGAACAACATAGTTTTTTCGGGAGAGAACGCCCACAATTTCGCCCCGTTTCTTGACGCGAACCCGAACTGCGATCCCGACCGGCGCTTCAAGGCCATAGGCGGCACTTTCCACTCCGGCGGGATCAGCGTCTACTGCAGTCCGGACGGGATACACTGGAAAGAAATGGCGGACGGGCCTGTCATAACGAGCAAGGATTTCGCGTTTGATTCAATGAACACGGCGTTCTGGGATCCTCACGCCGGGCTTTACCGCTGTTACCTGCGGGCATATTCCTCAAAAGACTCCGTGCGCGAGATCTGGTCGTGCACTTCAGAGGACTTTATCCACTGGACGCCTATCGTCCCCAATAAATACGATTTCAAAGAGCCCGAACATCTTTACACCAACGCGGCGCGCCCGGTCCCCGGAGCGGAGCACATCCTCGTCAGCATACCGATGCGTTTTATGGAGAGCCGCCGGAAACTCCCCGGATACAAGCCCGCCGGGGTGTCGGACGCGATACTGATGACCTCGCGCGACGGCGTACGCTGGAACAGAACGGTGTCCGACGCGTGGATAAAGGGCGGGCTTTACTCTCACGAATGGACTCAGCGCTGCTTCATCACGGCAGGCGGGATAATAGTGCGCGGCGACAGCTTCATTTTCTACGTTGAGCAGAATTATATGTGGCCCGACGGCTGCATCTCGGCTTATTGTGTCCCGAAGTTCCGTTTCATGTCCCTTTACGCCGACAGCCGCGGCGGATCGTTTTTAACAAAGCCGCTCTTGTTTGAACGCGACGACGTTTATCTGAACTTTTCCACTTCGGCTTACGGACACGTCAGGATGAGAGTGTTCTCGGAAGACGGGAAAGAAACATTCGATTCGGGCGAGATCTTCGGGAACGAGCTTTCGCACCGCGTTCACGTCGAGGGACTGGCGGGAAAATGCGGAAAGATAAAGTTCGAGCTGAAGGAAGCCGATCTTTACGCCGTCGGGAGCGCAATGGACTGAAAAAGTCCGGATAAGGAGGAATAATGGACGTCAGAGAGATAAAAGCCATAGATATCCACACGCACATAGATCACGGCACGAGGCACGATTCGCCCAACGAGGAAAAGCCTTATTACACTGCGTTTCCCGACAGGCTGATCGAAATGGAGAAGGCCGCGAACATAGAATACCTGTTCGCCTCGACCTTTTCGAGCGTGCTGAGCGACGAGGACGTCGAGGAAGAAAACGAATATATGTTCCGCACGGCGCGGGAAAACGAGATCTTTTATCAGTGGGTAGTGATAGACCCGAGAAACGACGCCACCTTCCGTCAGGCGGACAGGATGCTCGAAACGGACAAATGCGTCGGGATAAAGCTGCATCCGATCTGCCACAAATACGCCATAGCCGACTACGCCGACAAGCTGTTCGGGTTTTCCTCGGAGCGAAAAGCCGTCGTGCTGATCCATCCGGAGGACAGGCCCGTGTATCTCGTGCCCTTCGCGGACAAATATCCCGAGACCACCTTCATCGCGGCGCACCTCGGCGGCAAATCGTGGGGCGAAGCGATAAAGGCAGCCAAACACAAGAACCTGTACGCCGACACCTCCGGGATCGCAAGCTCATTCAATCAGATCGTAGAATACACCGTGGAAAAGGCCGGCTCCGAGCGCATCCTCTTCGGAACGGACACCTACGCGCCGGGCTTTCAGCGCGGCAGGATAGAATACGCGCTCATCTCCGATGAGGACAAACAGAACATCCTCAGAGACAACGCGCTGAGGCTGTTCGGCGGGAAGCTGAAAAAACAAAACGTATCATAAAGCCTCCGGGTCCGCCTGAAAATAGGCGGACCCGGGTTTTTTAAAAGTATTCAATCAACGTTTTTTGCGTTTACTGAAAAGCCGTTCGGCAATTAAGTCTTTTTAATGGTTCTTAATCGGACTGTCCGCTTCGGCTTCTGCGATAGATATCAAATAATGTTCCCGAATAAGCACTGCCGCATACTTTCACTGAGGGCTTATATTTGAGTTCGGCAAATTCTTCGAAACACTCCGTCATTATACGAACGTCACTCTTATCAAGTCGGTCGTAATAGACATCAAGAGCAAGCAGCGCCTCGAGGGTCTCCCGTCTTTCGAGAAGATCCAGTCCTAGTATGAACCTTTCACTGATTCCAGACGGTTTTTCCGGAGCCATATCAGAAATAGCTTTACCTTCAATTAAAAAAGCTTCAAAATCAAAAACGCGGGCTTCCGCGAGGAGTTCTTCGTATATTTCGATCAACGACAACGACGCGTCTGGTTTTAATTCAAAAGATTCAAGTTCGGCGGCGACCCACTTTGCAGTTTCATAATACTCTTCGGCAGTAAAGCAGAGTTCGTAAGAAAAAACATCCTCTTTAGTCAGCTTCTGCACTATCGTCCGGGCAGTTTTGATGGTTTCCTAGCTGACTTTTTGCGATTCAGAAAGCGGAGATGGTGAATCGGAGCAGACTGTGTTGTTATTAGTATCTCGATAACAGGGAAGATAAGGGTCAACAGAGGAAAACCCCGAAAAAAGCATCGGAGCAGTAATGAAAAGAAAGAATAATGATAGCAGACTCTTTTTCATAATCATCCCCAAATATTCAATAATAAAGTATATTCTTTAGACGGATTATATCACAACTCTTTGCAAATATCAATAGATTCTAAGATAGTTTTGTTTAAAAATAATGCCCGACACACGAGTTCAAAGGATAGGGATCCTTCGCGGGTCAAGGGAAGAGCCCTCGCTGAATTCCATACGGCAGAGTCCCGGAGCGCCTCAAAGCGGGTCTTTGAGAACATCGAGGCAGAAATCGCGGTAGAGATCGCGGTCCTTGGCGAGAAATGCACGTTGTCGGACAGAGAAAGAACTCTTCACGCAGATCCTCGGGATCTTCCGAACTTTCGGGCTTTCAGCGCGGGAGGATAGAATACGCACTGATCTCCGACGAAGACAAACAGAACATCCTGAGAAACAACGCCCTGAGACCCTCAGAGCCTTCAGCCGGTCAAACCCCGCGTCCGGACGCGACTCCCGTTTTCCCCCTCGGTCACGCCGCCCGATGAAAAAAAATCCCGCGGCTGTTGCCGCGGGAAATTTTTAAATCAAGCCCTTTCGGGCCGGATCTTCAAAGGGGGATTTCACCCCTGTCAAAATCGCTCAGAAAAGAAAGAGAGAGGAGAAAAAAACTGAGCGACGGGAAGGAATCTTTGTGAAATGAGCCGCGTTTCGCGCGCTCGCTTTTGACGGTGCAATTATAACAACGCTCTGATAAAAAGTCAAGAATAAAGTTCAAAAAAAGATAAAAAACCGCATTTTTTGTTAAATCTGCACAATTTGCGGCTCAATTTTTGTG
The DNA here is from genome assembly GCA_017453605.1 of Clostridia bacterium. Taxonomy (GTDB): domain Bacteria; phylum Bacillota; class Clostridia; order Oscillospirales; family SIG627; genus SIG685. The sequence continues at coordinate 2,053 of JAFTEP010000025.1, read as the reverse complement.
ATTCTCTCACATTTTTTTGTTGTGTAGCGAAACGGCGGAGGCGCATATACTTAAAAAAAAGACAAAAGAGGAACTAAAGTGCTGACTATAAAGCTTTCTTCCATGACCAACGCTTCGAAGGCGTTTTCCGCCCTGCGAAACAACGGGATAGGATCGAAAATAGAAAAGGGGACCTCCGGCGGCTGCGCCTACAGGATCACGGTCGGAGAAGACCAGAGCCGCAGGGCGCTTCAGGTGCTGAGAAACACCGGCGTGAGCTTTGAGATAAAATGAAAGGCACCGTTTATCTCGACAACGCCGCGACCTCCTGGCCCAAGCCCGCCGCGGTGCCGGCGGCGGCGCTGGCTGCGATCCGCTCTCCTCTCGGGAACCCCGGCAGGAGCGCGAATTTCGCCGCGCTCGGGGCGGCGCAGACCGTTTTTGAAACGCGGGAAGATCTCGCCTCTCTTTTCGGCGCGCTTCCGGAAAGGGTCGTCTTCACCCTCAACACCACGCACGCGCTCAACCTTGCGGTCTTCGGGCTCGCGGGGCTTGTTTCGCCGCCAAAGAAAACGGTCCTGACAGACGTTTTCGCCCACAATTCCGTTCTCAGACCGCTGTACGCGCTTTCACGCCGCGGCGCGATAAAGCTCATCATCTGTCCGGGCGGGAAGGATCCGAGAGATTATATCGACCCGAGCGTCGGGTTGGGCGTTTTTTCGGCAAAAAGCAACGTCACGGGCGAGATCTTCGACACCGCGGCGATAGGCGCCGCTCTGAAGGACGCCGGCGCCTTCTTCGTCTGCGACGGCGCGCAGGCGGCGGGGAGCGTGAATATAGATATAAAGAAAATGAATATCGACGCTCTCTGCGTGCCCGGACACAAGGGGCTTTTCGGACTGACCGGGACCGGAGCGCTGATCCTCGGCGAAAACTGCCCGGAGTTCGAGCCTCTCATGAGCGGGGGCTCCGGCAACGCGAGCCTGAGTCCGCTGATGCCGCCGGAGCCGCCCGAGAGATATGAAGCCGGGACGCTGAACACTCCCGGCATCGCCGCTCTCAAAGCCGGGCTCGGATTCGTGAAAAAAGCAGGCGTCGAAAACGTCTTCCTGAAAGAACGCTTTCTCACGGAGAAGCTGAAAGAACTCGTCTCGCGCGACCGGCGCGTGAAGATCTACGCCGCAAACAACGGGATAGTTCTTCTCAACAGGACGGATATGTCCTGTCACGAGCTCGAAAGCCGTCTCAGCGAGGCGGGCGTATGCGTCCGCTCGGGCTTCCACTGCGCTCCGAGAGCGCACGAATATCTTGCTACCGGAAAAGACGGCGCGCTGAGGGTGAGTTTCGGTTTCTTCAACACAGTCTCTGACGCCGAGGCGGCGGCGCGAGTGATAACGGGAGTCAGTTGAGGATCCACACCCCGGCGTTCAGATACCCGGCGAAAGCCACCCTGACAAGATAGGGGATCAAAAGATACGCCGCCGTGCGGACTGTCCCCAGATATGCTCTGAACAGGGCGATAACAAGAAACAGAAGGACGAAAAGCCACAAAAGCGCGGCGCCGTACGCCCTCATGTTGAAAAAGATCACGCTCCAGAAGAAATTGACGGCGAGCTGGAGCCCGAAAAGCCTGAGAGCCGCGGTGCGCTTCGCGCCGGGATCGGTCGAAGCGACAAGCCCGGCGCCGACGCCCATCAGGGCGTAGAGCACGGTCCAAACGATCGGAAAAACGACGCCGGGAGGGGAAAGAAAGGGCTTGACGGCGCTCTCGGCGTAAAGAATCGCGCCCCCGCGCGTGATAAGCCCCGAGACCAGACCCGCCGCCTCGCAGAGAAGGACGAACAAAAAGACGTTTTTTGACTTCGATCCTGACATACATTATCACCTCGGGAAATATTTATTCTCCGCTTTGCCGTTCCATTCCGTTTTTTACTTTTCGGACTGAAAAAAGAAAAGATTTCGTTTGTTTTTTTGTACCCGGCACGATTTCCTTTGCTTTTTTTCTTGACAAACTAAAAAGTCTGTGGTATCATAAGCGTCGGACAAAAAAATAAGCTGGTGTGGCGCAGTGGTA